>JAOTTJ010000310.1 GCA_029864465.1 Gammaproteobacteria bacterium
GCGAGACACGCTTGCCATGGTTAAACGCGCCGAAGCTTCGGGTTGCCCGGTGCTGGCTGTAACCGTCGATCTTCCAGTCAGTAATCGAGAGATTCTGGCACGACACCGAAGAGATACGAACGCGGAATGCCAGGCATGTCATGCGCCCGATGCTGGCGTCATCCCGCCCAAGCCCATGACGGGCGGCGCACGGACCAACACCAGATTCGTGGATTGGGACTACATAGACCGGCTCAGAGATGCGACCTCAATGCGGATTGTTCTAAAAGGAATCGTCGCTGCGGAGGATGCGCACTTGGCGGTCGATCACGGGGTCGACGGCATCATCGTATCGAATCACGGCGGACGCGCCGAGGACAGTGGACGGGGGACGATCGAGTCTTTGTCAGAGGTTGTGGATGCCGTAGATGGGCGACTACCTGTGATCGTTGACGGTGGGTTCCGTCGGGGAACAGATATCTTCAAGGCGCTTGCCCTCGGCGCCGACGCGGTTGCGATTGGTCGGCCATACATTTGGGGCCTTGCTGCTTTTGGTCAGGAGGGCGTCGAGACGGTGCTCGACATTCTCAAACGAGAACTCGAGATCATAATGATGCAGGCCAGGACGACCCGTATCGAGGAGATCAATCGAAGCTACATCGTCTGAGAGGATGCCGAACGCACGCATCTGCCGATTGATAAGGAATTTGTAGAATGATGGCGCACTCCCGTCCCCGAACTGGGTAAGATCATGGAGTCGAGTCGTGTATCCGCGGTGGGGGAGGACGATCCATGAAGAAATGTCTCCCGGGTGCCTTGGTATTGCTGGCGCCGTTCGTCTTCAGTAGCGCTGTTGGTCAGCAAACGGTAACGCCCGTTGGTCCCGCGGCGGATAGCCCGCGGAACCGGACTACCGAACTGGTCCATGCTCAGTCCTCGACGCCCTATGTGGGGGTCACGACGGCCGGCACGCCCATCTACGGGCTATTTTCCATCGATCCGGAGAAGGGCGCGTCCAACGCGGATCTGGTCCGGCAGGCGAAGGACTTCCTGGCGGCGCTGACGCAGGAGCAGCGAGACAAGGCGACGTTCCCCGTCGACGATCCGGAGTGGCGACGGTGGAGCAACACGAGCTCCTATGTTCGTGAAGGTCTCGGTTTCGACGAGCTGACGGAAGGGCAGCGCGAGCAGGCCTTCGATCTCATGCGCACGGCGTTCAGCGCAAAGGGCTTCGCGCTCTCCCGGGACATCATGCGTCTCAATCAGCACCTGGCCGAGCTCACGGGCCGGCCCGACCGTTACTCGGAGTGGTTCTACTACCTGACGTTCATGGGCGAGCCGTCCGAGACCGAGCCCTGGGGCTGGCAGCTGGACGGGCATCACCTGGTCGTCAACTACTTCGTGTTGGGCAACCAGGTCGTGCTGTCGCCGCTGTTCACAGGGTCCGAGCCGGTCATTGCCGAATCCGGCCGCTACAAGGGTTTGAGCGTCATGGAGCCAGAGCGTGACAAAGCTTACGCCGTCTACGCCTCGTTGACGGACGAGCAGAAACAGGTCGCGGAGCTGGCGCCGGAGGATATGGATCCGGAAGCGGGCGGCAGATCGTTCGGCCGCGGCTCGATCGAGTTGATGCAGGACAACGCCGTGATCCCTTATCGGGGCATCATGGTCAAGGATATGACCGCCGAGCAACGTGATCTCGTCGTCGACCTGATCGAGGAGTTCGTCTCCTTCAACCGTGAGGTTCACGCCAGGGTCAAGATGGAAGAGGTGATGGCACACATCGACGAGACCTATTTCGGCTGGGACCAGTGGGACGCATCCCTCGGCGCGGATGATCTTTTCTTCTTCCGGATTCAAAGCCCGGTGATCATCATCGAATTCGACCACCAGGGCGCGATCTCACTGCCGAACTCACGTTCGGACATTCCGATCCGGGAGCACATTCACACGGTCGTGCGAACGCCCAACGGCAACGATTACGGCCGAGATCTCCTACGCCAGCACTACGAGCGGCACCCGCATTAACCTGGCTCTGACCAGACTTCGGATGCGCGCGCCGTATCGATGTAGAATCGGCCGAAAGGGGCAGGCCAGCCTAGAGGGAACGTCATGAGGCTTTTGCGAAGTGCAGTGATTGGCTCAACGAGTGCACTCCTCTCATTCGCGTTGTGCGCCTCCGCCCAACAACCCGACGCGACGCCTTATACGAAGATCTCCGACATCGCGTACGCCGTCGTCGACGGCCGCGAGCTCGGGTTGGACCTCTATATGCCGAGGGACGTCGATAATCCCCCGTTACTCGTGTGGATACACGGTGGACGGTGGCTGTACCGGACCAAGGACGACATCAATACGCTGGCGTTGGTCGAGGAAGGCTTCGCGATCGCCAGCGTCGACTTCCGGCTTTCCGTGGATGCGCCTTTCCCGGCGCAGATCCACGACATCAAGGCGGCGATACGGTTCCTGCGCGCGAACGCCGAGACCTATGGCTACGATGCCACGCGCATCGGGGTTCACGGTAGATCCTCCGGCGGCCACCTCACGTCGCTCGTCGGCGTCACCAACGGGGTCAAGGCGCTCGAAGGCGAGGTGGGGTCGCATCTGGATGTCTCCTCCGACGTCCAAGCGGCCGTGAGCTACTTCGGCGCATCCAACCTCACGACGATCATGGATCAGTCGACGCCGTTCGGCGTCATGCTGCGCGGGCCTGCGTTAGCCCTTCTCTTCGGCGGCCCGCTCGAATCGACAAAAGACCTCGCCGAGCTTGCGAGTCCCGTGTTTCATGTCGATTCGAACGATCCGCCTCTGCTCCTCTTGCACGGTGATCAGGATCCGCAAATGCCGATCAACCAGGCGCATGAGCTGCACGGCGTCTACAAGGCGCACGGCCTACCGGTTCAGTTCGAGGTGGTTCACGGTGCGAAACACGGCACGCCGGAGTTTTTCGACGCCGAGCGTACCGCGCTGGTGGCAGCCTTTCTCAAAGAGCACCTTCGCCGGGAGCACTAGTCGAGTCCGACGACTCCGAGGCCTCGCCCGTCAGCTCGTATTCACCTGCAGCGGCCGATGAGATTGGCCGCGGCCTGACAGGTGATTGACGATCTGATCCGCGGTCACAGGTGTTCGATTGAACACGTGCCCACCCAACGCGTCCGAGATCGCGCAGAGCACCGCGGCAGCGGCGGCGCCCAACGGCGGCTCGCCGACACCCTTCGCGCCGACGGGATTGGAGGGGTCCGGAAGATCGACGGCGCTAGTCTGCATCTGCGCCGGCAAGTCGAGATACGACGGGGGCTTCGCCTGGTTGAAGCCGATGTTGGCAGGCAGGCCGTTCTGCGGGTCATAGACATGTCGCTCGAGAGTTCCAAGCCCGAACCCCATGACGCTCCCACCCTTGAGTTGGGTGGCCAAGTTCGTTGGATGCAGTACGGTTCCGCAATCGGCGACCGCGAGATAGTCGATGATGTCGTATTTACCCGTTTCGACATCGAGCTCGATCTCGACGAACCCTGCCACGAACGCCGCCGGTACCCCTACGAGGGCCAGGTTGTCTTTCGCGACACCGATGAGCCCCGTGCCGGCAAGCGCGGTCGCCGCGTCTGTAGTAATCGAATGGATGTCGTCGGGCAGCTCGTGCCCGTCGTATCGACCGCCGAGCTCGATAGCTCGCTGAGCAGCGGCGGCGAACGTGAGATTCGATTCCGGGTTCGACTTCAGAAACACCCGCTCGCCGTCCACGTCATAGTCATCGGGTGAGCCGCCGAGGTCGGTGGCGGCAATCTCCTTGAGCTTGGCGAGTGCATCCATGGCCGCAACGTAATTCGTACGAGTTTGCGTGAAGCTCGTGTTACTCCCGACCTGGGGAGAGTTCCATGGGAGATGCTTGCGGCTGTCACCGCGCTGGACCACGCAATTGCTCCAGTCGCATTGGAGCACCTCTGCCGCGACGCGCGAAGTCGCCGTGTGCGAGTACGTGCCGAGATTGCCCACGCCCGTATGGATATGCAGCTTGCCGTCGGGCGTGATTCGCACGAGTCCGTCATAGCCGCTGAAGCCGGCCGTGTTG
>JAOTTJ010000311.1 GCA_029864465.1 Gammaproteobacteria bacterium
ATTGTTCAACGTCAGGTCCCAGGTGTCGTTCTTGGAATAGGCGACGTCGAACGGTCTTGCGATCGGGAACAGCAGCGTGACCTGATCCGCGTTGATGACGTTCTCGTACCAGTTGACACTGCCCGAAAGCTCCCAAGTCGTGCTGATGTCCTGCGAGAACACCAACTCCAGCCCGGTCTGGTTGCCGCTACCGACATTCTGGTAGATCCGGTTCACGAGATCGTACGTCGTATTCGTCGGATCGATGGCGAAGACGCGCGTGAACGGATCCTCGATGTCCCTGTAGTACGCCGAAAGCTGCACGGAGCCGGATTCCCAGAGATGTTCGTAGGAAAGCTCGAAATTCTCCGTGAATTGTGGTCTCAGATACGGATTACCGACTTTGAGCAACTCGGGGTCGTCGTATTTGGGGAAGACTCTGAGCTCGGCTTCACTGGGTCTATCGACGCGTTTGTTGATGAACGCAGCAAAGCTGTTGGTGTCGTTGATTCGATAAGTGAGCCGAACGTTCGGATAGACCTTGAAATAATCGTACGCATCGCTCTGATCGTAGTACGTATTCTCTGGTGGCAAATCGTAGGCGATATCGGTTTGCTCTAGACGCAGGCCGGCCTCCAAGGCGTACCGGTCGCCCTCGTGGACATAGTTTCCGTACGCCGCGTAGATGTCTTCACTCCACTCCGACCAATCGCCGAGCCCGAAATAGATGACCGAGCCGACACCCCTGTTTACGGTGTAGGTCACGGGTATCCATCGTTTCTGTAGTCGTGCGCCGGCCTCGATCCGACCGCTGCGCAACGGTCTGACGTAGTCGATCTGAATCGGTAACGTGTTCTCTTCGGCATCGAGATGCGTCATGTCGGTCCCGACGCGAACCGGCGATTCCTCATTGAGGAAATAGGCTTCGTCTTCCCATCCCCGCGTGTACTGCAAGCTCAGGCTGATCTCGTGACCAGGCTCGGCGAATAGGTGCTCGTAATCCACAGCGAGGTTGAAATAGCCCGTATCCTCTTCTTCGCGCCAGAACCAGTAGCGGTTGCGTGTCATCGTCGCTGCGTCGATAAACGGCACCTGGGCGACGTCGATATGGGTCTCGAAGTCCAACGCGGCGGATACCGTCAGTGTCCGGTTGTTATCGAGGTAGCGATCCATGCCGCCCGTGATGATGTACTGCTTCTGATCTCGATTCTCCGGCACCTGCGAAACGATGACGCGGCCGTCGTCATAGAACCGGCTCGTAAACTCGTTATTCGGAATGTCGTCCTGAATGAGGAATTCCGACTGTAGAAAGTAACGCCGATCGGGAGCGTTGAAGTTCAGATTGAAGCTCGGGATGATCTTCTCGTTACTCGAGAAGCTCCCTAGATCGGTCGGTAGGTCCGGCTTGCGCTTCGACAGCGTTCCTGCGCCGAGCGTGAGTCCGGCGTCGAAGTTCAGGCCCCGTTCGAGGTTCTCGCGATAGACGATGTTGATGACTCCCGCCATTCCGGCCGCATCGTATGCGGCGGATGGATTGTTGATGATCTCGATCGTGGCGATGTTCGCGGCCGGGATGCTATCGAGCCCGGACTGGTTGCCGAAGCCCGTGAGGCTCGAGTACTTGCCGTCGATCAGGACCGAGACGCGATCGCTGCCTCTGAGCAGCACGCGGCCTTCCTGGTCTACCGATACGCCAGGCAGGCTGCGCAGCGCATCCAGCAATGAGCCCGTGGAGCCGACGATGTTATCGTCCATGCTGAAGACTCGCTGGTCCAGCGTGGTGCCGAGAATCTCGCGTTGCGCAGTCACGACGACCTCTTCGAGCGGAAACGGGCTTTCTCGCAGTGCGATCTCGCCGAGATCGTAGATGTCGTTGAGCGGCCCGATCAGGAAGGCCTCCGCCGTGACGTCATAGCCGAGGAACTCCGCTTGTAGCTGGTAACGCCCTTCGGGCAGACCCGCGACGATGAAGCGGCCGTCCTCGGAAGTGAGTACGCCCGTGACGGTCTCCTCGTCTCTAGTCACGGTTACGGAGACGAATGGCAGCGGTCGACCCGTATCGGCGTCGATGACCTGCCCGGAGACGGTTGCATCGACCTGCGCTAGCAGCGTGGCGCCCGGCAGCGCGGCCAGAGCCAGAGCGAGGATCTTCCAGAGTTTCATCGGCTGCCTTCCGGGCTGATGGTGGGATCTCGGTCAACGATGATCATAACGGAATCTTCTTACGCCGATCATGGTCGGACACTGAGCATTTGGATGTGTTCCATTTCTCACCGGATAAGCCTTGCAGCTCATCGAAGCGCTTTGTTGTGCTCGGCGAGATGCATCTTGAGATCCACGGCAGTCTTGACGGCGACGAGTATGACGAGCACCCAGAGCGGCTCGCCGAGTGCCATCGTCGCAAACCCACCGAATATGATCGTGATGTGCAGCGCGATGATGCGTCCGTAGGGCATGACCATGAGCCGGCGCGCGTTCAATCGTTGGTACTCGCCGCCGATCAGGTAGTTTTGCACGAACGAGAACGCATGGCTCAGCGCAAGCGCACCGGCGGCCACGGCCAATGGCGTGGAAAAGATCCAGACCGCGCGGCCGAGCGCGCCGAACGGATTCATGCCCGACGTGTCGCCGAAGTAGCCGTCGCCATCGCCGAACATCGAAAAGACGAAGACGCCGTGCCCGGCGCAAAACCCGAAGTAGTGCACGATGAAGAACGGGATGATGAAGAGCTTGAATCCATGCCGAATCGCGGCCGTGTTCATACGACTGAGGGTCTGATCGAGCGCGGCAAGCTTGGCCTCGTCGTTACCCGCGCGTTCTTTGGCGAGCGCGAGGAGATCCAAGCTCGTCGGTGAAGCCGTGAGCATGCGCAGGACATTGACCACACCGATCACGACGTTCTCGAACCAGTAGAGAATCACGACGCTGCTGACGCTCCAGCCCCAGAGCAGGACACCCGCGAGCGGGACCAGATTCGCGAGCACGAGCGTGACGGCCGACAGTCGCAGCTGTTTCGGGATCTCGCTGAGTAGCGCGGAATCGCTCATGACGGTCATAGTGCCAAGGTCCGAAAGGGAAAACCTGAACGCTTTCCAAGGTTTGGCGCATCAGGCCGTTGGGCTGGCGCCCCCTGGGCCGCGGTGGTAATTTCACTGGTAGATCGCTTTTGCCCGGGGGAATGACTAGATATGCACCGCGTCTTCATCGTCTGCCTGCTCACCCTCGGGCTCGCGCCCGCCATGGCGCACCACGGCTCGGCGCATTATTACGATCTCGACAGCGTCGCGCGCATCGAAGGCGAGATCGTCTCGGTTTCCTGGCGCAATCCCCACGTCATGCTCGAACTGCGCCGTACCGACGACGGCGGCGCCAACGAGGTCTGGGACATCGAGGGCTCCTCGGTCAATTCGCTTGCGCGTGTCGGGGTCGAGGCCGATTCGATAACGGTCGGCGAGCACGTGACGATCACGGGCGCAATTTCCAGACACGGTCTGCCGGCCATGGCCGGTCACGTCGTCTCTTTCGCCGACGGCACCGATGTGCCGATCTGGCCGCGGCCGGCCAAGCGACTCGGTCAGGACGTCAGGCCCGCGCCGCTGTCGGCTGAAGCCGCCGAGGCCGCACGCGAGCGGGCGATCGGCATATTCCGCATCTGGAGCCGCCGTGACCTCACGGGGCTGTTCCTCGAAGATGGCTATCTGCCGTTCACGGCCGCGGCCGAAGCTGCGCGTGCCGCCTGGAATCCACTCGAGGACGATCCGGTACTGGACTGCATCCCGCGCGGCATGTCCTCGATCATGAATACACCGCACCCGATCGAGTTCGTCGATCAGGGCTACTCCATTCTCTTACGCATGGAGGAGTGGGACACCGAGCGCATCATTCATGTCGATGACGCCGTGGATCCCGAGACGCAGCCGCGCACGCCGCTCGGTTACTCCGTCGGGCGCTGGGAGGACGCGCGCACGCTCGTCGTAACGACGACGCGCATCAGCGATCCGTACTTCGACGACGAGGGCACGCCGCAGAGCGAGGACGCTGTCGTCACGGAGCGCTTCTCGATGACC
>JAOTTJ010000039.1 GCA_029864465.1 Gammaproteobacteria bacterium
CTTGCCCCACACCAGAGTGCTTCAACGTGCTCTAACGTGCTCTAACGTGCTTTCGGCACTGTGGACGCCCTGCCGACTATCAATACTATCAACACGTTATCACTAGAGTTTAGCCTTCGGTAGGCAGGGGCCGGAGGTTCAAATCCCCTCACCCCGACCGGTAATATCAAGCATTTATGTGGGTTCTTTTCTCGCGATCGCCGACCGTCTCAGAGACGTAGGTCCACGATAAGTCCAAGGTCAACGCACAGCCATGCCGTCCCGGTGATGCCCCGCCCCGTTCCTGCATAATCTGCCGGCTGCGCAAACCTCGGCCTAGCAGAGCTAGCCTCGAGACGCCGGCAGGTCATTCATAGACAGGCTGATCGCGTTCTAACTAGCGTAATCTTACAGTTGATACCTAGCCACGCGGAGGCAACCCCGAGCACCACCGAACCACCGCGGATATCCCGGAGACCCCGTTCTCTCACTCTGCTGATCAAGCACTCCAGCTACACAGACCTCGCAATCGTAATTGCATGCCTCCGAAAGCGCTGAGCCGCTACTTCTGCTCATCAACGCTCCCACGCTCAGCGTGACTACAAAGATGAGCCCGAACGGAATCCAGGTCCCCAGAACGCTGCGGAACATCGCGTAGCTCTTCTCGATGAACGGCGCAACGATCCCGACGTCCATCACGACCACAACCGCCGCGAACGTCGTGGCGGTAACCAAGGGCGAGGTGAAATCGAACACGCTGAAGTACGAGACCGACAGAAACGCGAACACTACGGGCGCGCCGGCAGCGTGTATGACCAGGGCGCGCTCAGCCGTTGTACGCCGGAGTGCGATGAACATGATAGCGCCACACAGCGCCCACCCGACGAATCCGTGCGCCAAAAGGACGGCCATGTTCACCCGGCTCCCCGACGTTGCTCACCCGGCCACGCCTGCTCGATTTGTGTCGGGATCGTCGCAAGGTTCCGCGGCCCCCGGAGGGCGGGGATCCCCAACCCCCACAGCGTGACCAGCACCCCGAGCACAAGAGCAAGATCGCCGGGAGACGGCGAGTTGAATACGCTGTCCAGCGTCCCGTGGAAAACCGCAACGACAGGGAGGCTCCCTCGACTGCTGTTGTACAGCCACGTCATGAGGATTGCGCCGACGAACACGCTAAAGAGCCAACCATAATGGCCCATCCTGCCATCGTTCGTTAGCCGTCGATGAGGAAGAACAGTGGCAGATGCCAAGCGGCCCAGATCGGCGTGAGTAGCGCGCTCAACGTCAACGAACTCCACCGTCGCTGGAGCCTGGGAAGGAGGAAGCCGCGCCAGCCCACCTCCTCGCCCCGCAACTACCGGCAACTCCGTGAGCTCAAGGCCTGGTGTCGCCAAGTCGTATTACGCTCGATTGACTGTCGGTCGTAACGTTCACAGTGACGTTCGTACCGAAATAATAGAGCTTCGACGTGCCAGTCCCCTGCCCCGTAGTCACGGAGCCCGCCAGCGAGGATCCTGCAGCCATATTGAGAGTCGCCTGGCTGACTCCGCTAATAACGATGTTCGCGTTCGCGATTCCTTGAACATTGCCGAAATCCAACAGACTCACGCCGGACACTGTTGACGTCAAGCTCGTGATCACCAGTCCCTCGCCGCGCAAGAGACTGACGCCTGCAACATTCACGGACATCTGGACCTGATTGAAGTCCTCGAGGACGACGTTCGCGAGCGAATTCGCGGCCACGTCGACCTGGCTCAGCACCGGCATCGTGATGACGGCGTCGAGTAACTGGCCGGTGTTGTTTCCGATCGCGACCGTGTTGCCGTTCTGAGTGACTTGAATGTTATTGATAATGGCCGTATCGGCCGTGACCTCTACTGAGAACCCCATGCCCTGAACGATCCTGACTCTGGAAAAACCTGAGACGGATATGTCGGTGAAGTTCTGGAAATTAAACGGCAACGTCGTTCTGGGGCTAACCAAAGGACCGAAAAACACTGTGCCAGCCAACACTGTGTCGGTACCTGCGATGACCTCGCCGTCGATGGTAATCTCCGCATCGGCTTGAAGATCGCCGATAACGCCACCGACGAAGCCGGTGCTCGCATCTGTCGTGAACGGAAAGCCATTCAGATCAAAGTCGGTGGCAGATGCGAAGCGCGTGACGATGCCGCCCAGGTGAACCCGATCTCCTGGCGCGGCGGTCAAGTTGACGATGCTTCCGATCTCGTTGACGACCAGGATCCCGTTCATCAACGATCCGCGAACAATAACCTGCATACCCTCGGTCGGCATTCCACCGGGAAGATCGATCACCACGGCACTACCGTAATCAACCGTGACTCGGCCGACAGAGAACAGCATGTTCGCAAGATCCAGTCCAGCAACAGTTCCGATGAGTTGCACGCCGCTACTGGTTGTATCTAGCTCAATGCGGCTGGCAACAATGTCGCCGCTCGCGTTGTGAAAACCGCTGATCTGAGCGGTCGCACCGACCGCAATGCCTGCAAACGTGGCGGGGTCGATACCAGGACCGAAGACTGTATCTACGGTGGTCAGCACCGTCTGGCCCATGACAATCAACTGTTCAAGTGTCGCATCAATGTTTTCGACTGGGCCAACAACCGTCGCGGAATAGAAAATTGCGTCGGCTCTTCCCGTCGCATCGCTGAAGTTCGCCTCGCCCAATAACGCGACAATCTGTCCCAATTGAAGATCGGTGACAGTTCCCGCCAGCCCGTTGACCATTACGGCCGTGGCATTCGTGTCGTAACGAACTCCATTGACCGTGGCACTGCTCAGATCGGTAATCGGACCATAGGCCGCAAGCGTCGCCGAATCACTGTCAATGATATTGACGGTGGCCGATGAAACTGTGCCAAGGCCAGCCCCCGAAACGTTGCTCAGTGTCAGGGTGAACGACTCGATACTCTCCGCCAAGTTGTCGTCGGTGATCGGGATACTGACGGTTCGGTTACCAGAAACACCATCGGCCCAAGTCAACGTGCCATTCGCCGCGGTGTAGTCCGAACCCGCGACTGCAGATCCATCGGCGGTGGCATAGTCCACGCTCACGGCGCCAGAGCTCCCGCCACTACGAGCAACTCTGATATTGGCAACGGTCCCTTCGAGAGAATCGAAGGTGGCCCCCAGGATCTGTATGGTGCCGGGCCCGGTTCCGCCACCGCCTCCGCCTCCACCACCTCCACCGCCGCCGGACGCTAACGTGCTGAGCACGCCCAACGCGGTCAGAAAAATCAGTCCTAACGAACGTGACCGAGTGAATCTGTAATCAGCTCTGGTATTCATATCATCGATATCCTGTAAGCGAGCGCCCCGTGATGAAATAGGCCGCAACAGCGCCCAGCGCGATCGAAATCAGGTCCCAGGCGTCAAACGTACCCGAGAGGAAATAGCTGTCGGCTTGCGGGAGGAAGGGCAGATACTCGAACCAGCCTGGCACGATCTCGACAAGGTGCACGGCTATTTGCGGCTGTTGCCCTATCTCGAAGGCGGAATCGATCCCGAACCAGGTCAGGCACGCCCAGAGTCCCGCGCGTTTGCCCCCGCACAGCCATGCGGCGGTCAACAGGCTGAACGCGAACGTATGAGCAAACGTAGGTAGACTCCCGCCTACGACGCCAAAGACCACTGGCGTGACGTCGGCGAAATTGAAAGCGCTCAGAAGCGGCAGCTGCTCGGCAGGCCGATCGAGCACGTAGACGAGCACTCCGACAGCCAGGGCGAGCGCCCCCAACGCAGCTTGCGTCCAGAGCGCAGCCGGTCCCGTGTGCCACCGCTTCGGCGTACGCTGCGCTCTCATCGTCCCCCGCCACAGCTTAGATTCTTAATACACCTAGTGTGGGGCCGAATCGGCACCGTAAAAGTACGGAGATCTACGTATCGGGATCGTCCTCGCGCACGGTCGTCGCCGAACGATCCAACAACGCTTCGGCCCGATAGCTCCAGAGGCTACTGAGCGATGCCTCTGTCGGGATATATCTCTGATCCGTACGCCGGCTACCTCGACGCAGAGAAATAATCCTCGAGCTCTCGATACCATGCCTCGATGTTCTCGGGTTCTAGCAGCACCGAAAAATCGGCCGAAGAACGGAACACATTCACGGCATCGGCCAAGAACGCATACTGCGCATCGGCCGCCTGCAACTCCGCCGCGAGCGCCGCATCCTGGGCATTGATGAGATCCGTGACCGACACAGCACCCTCGGAGTAGGCATCCGTGATGAGTGTCAGGTTCTCTTGCGCTGCCCTTGCCGCGTCCTGCGAGAGCTCGACTGCTGGCTGAGTGCTCGCCGTGCGAAGCAGCGCCACGCGCATTCTGGCTTCGATCTGCTGCTCGAGCTCGAGTCGCTGACGCTGCAAGCGCCGGAGCACGTAGCGATTGCCGTTGAGGCGCGCGCGCAACGCACCGCTCGTCAGCAACGGCCAGTTCGCGGTCAGCGCGACCGTCCAGGTCAGGTCGTCGAGACCCAGACCGGTCAGATCCGACCCGACGCCGCTTCGATTGAGGATACTGCCCCGCGTACCGCTCAATGCGACCTCGGGCACGTAGTACTTGCGTCGGGAGGATAGCACCTGACGCTCTTGTCCGATGACAGTCTCATCGAGCACCATGAGCTCCGGGGAATCCTGGAGTGCTCTCTCCACGAAGTACGACTGCAGCGTCTCCCAGGCCGCCGGATCCTCGATGAAGACACGGAAGCGCTCATTGTCGAACAGCGCCATGACGCTCGCGATGTCCTGGCTCGGGGTCGAGAAACTGTTGGTCTGAGGTCGATTGAGGACGCGGTTGAGATCCGTCAGCGCAGCACGACGATCCGCTTCGGCCGCGATCAGCCTGCGCAAGTCTGTCGCGAGCTGGCTCTCCCAGCGCAACACATCGCCGCGCCCAGAGATACCGATACTCTCTCGAATACTGGCGAGCTCCAGATTGGCGCGCGTCACCTCGAGGTTGGAGCGTCGCACCGCCTCGAGCGCGCGCGCTCGAAGCACGGTCAGATAGGCCTGCGCCGCAACCTGGGCCGTGTCGAGCGCCACAATCCGGTACGCGTGGTCCGCGGCGAGCGCCTGACGTTCTGCGACCACGATTCTGGAGCGATCGTCGTCGGAGTAGATGACCTGGCTCCCAGACACTTGAACTTCGGTGCTGCGCTCGGCCTGAAAGAACGGGTTGCCTCGGTCCTGATCGATGGCCGTGCCCTGCAGTCCGACACCGAGCTGCGGGCGCAGCGCAGCCCTCGCGAGTCTGACGGTCTCTCGAGCGACCAACGGATCGATCTCGGCGACGGCGAGGCTCAGGTTCGCTTCTAACGCCTCTAGCATCGCTTCGGCCAAGGTCAACGGCTCGCCTTGCTCGAGCTCCTCGAGATAGAGCAGCTCGGCATCCGCCGTGACGGCGTAACGCGGCACGTATCCGATCGCAGCCGCCGTTCGCATGTTCACGGTCAGCCGCTGTGATTCCCGGAAACTCACCGGGATCTCCTCTGCTTGCTCCCCGCGCAGGATGCGCTGCAGGTTTAGCGCGAGCCGCCGCAGGTAACGCACTTGATCCTCTTCCCGTCCACCGGTCGCCATGAGCAGCCCGTACTCGAGCTCGCCGCGCCCGAGCAGCGAGAAGCTCGGTAGCCCGCGCTCTATCAGACCGTCCGCGAGCCGGGCCATCGCTGCATCGTCGATCCGCAGCAGTGGCGTCACGTAGACCGCGTCGATGTCCGCGGGCAGACGAGCAAGGGCGGCGTCGATCGAGTCCGTGACGGGTACGACCGAGATGCGAATCCCGAGCAACGCCTCCAGCTCACTGGCCTTTTCCTGTGCAAGCGCCGGAATAGAGTCAAGCGTGAGCTGATCCACGAGCGCTGCGAGGTGCTCGTAGCCCGTAGCGTCCCGGAAAGTCTCGAGCTGTTGGTCGATCGTGCGAAAGCTCGAGACATACACGAAATTGGCTTTGCCGCTACCGCCTGTCTGCGCGCTGATTGGAAACGCCTGCAGTCGAGCATCGCCGGTCATCGCCGCGATGAGCGGTTTCTGCAGGTTCATACGGGCCGCCTCGTTAGAGGAGACGACGCCCATTGCCATGACAATGTCGACTTCCGGATCGGCGAGCAGCCGGCGAAGCGAGTCACGCACGCCCTCGAGCGCCCAGCCCCCGTCCAGTCGTTTGTCGGCTGGAAAGACGACCGTACGCTCATTACCGATGAGGCTCTCGATCTCTTGTGCCAGGACCGAGACGGGAACGCCGATGCCAGGACGCGCCTCGGGCCCATCCGTGACGAGCCCGACTGTGACGGTTTGCCCCCAAGATGCGCTCGACCACGGATACAGCAAGACCAGAAAAAAAGCATATCGAGAGACTAGAAGTTTCATCGTATTGGTTTTCCTGTGCTCGTCTCATTCAAGATAAGGAAATCGGGCGCATGCGTTCGTCAGCCTGGCCGCGAACTTCGCTCCCGCCCTACGGCCGCGCTGCGCGTACTCAGCCCACGGCAATGTTCCTGCGAAAGCGTGCAAGGGCAACGCCGAAGAACCCCGCACCGAGCGACGCGATAGCGATGAGCTGTGGCCAGACGACCGATAGGCCCGCGCCGCGAAATAGGATCGCTTGCGACAAGCTGACGAAATGCGTCGTCGGCGCCGCGAGCATGATCCATTGCACGGCGAGCGGCATGCTCTCGCGCGGCGAGTTACCGCCAGAGAGCATGTTCAGCGGCACGATGACGAGGATCATGAGCAGCGCAAACTGAGGCATGGAGCGCGCGACGGTCGCGAGCAAGATCCCCATCGCAGTTGCCGAGAACAAATGGAGCAGCGCAGCCGATAGAAATAGTGTTCTGGAGCCAGCAATTGGCATACCTAACGCACCCTGCACGACGAAGATCAGCGACAGGGCCGCAGCGACGAGAACGACAAGCCCGTTGGCCCAGACTTTCGAAGCCATGATCTGACCGGGCGTGAGCGGCATGACGAGAAGGTGCTCGATCGTGCCGTGCTCGCGCTCGCGTATCAACGCCGCGCCGGCCAGGATTACGGACAGCATCGTGATGTTGTTGATGAGCTCCATCACGCCGCCGAACCAGACGCCATTGAGGTTCGGGTTGAACTGCACGCGCGTCGCGAGCTCGATCGGCAGCACGGATTCACCGCGGTAGCCCTGAACGAAGCGCGTGATCTCGTCGGTCACGATATTCTGGATGTAACCGGCACCGATGAAGGCCTCGTTCATGCGCGTCGCATCGATGTTGAGCTGCAGCGCCGGCTGGCCGCCCGCGACGACGTCACGCTGGAACCCGGACGGCACGTGCAGCGTGAACGTATACTCACCCGCATCGAGTCCGGGATCGACTTCGGCGAATTCGATGAAGACGGGCTGCATGAACTCGGGCGGGCGCAGCGCGCCGAGCACACGCTGTGACAGCGGCGAGCCATCCTCGTCGATCGCAGCGATCGATGCGTTGCGCAGCTCCGTGGATTGGCTCACGGCAGCGTTGTAGAGACCGAACGACAACGTCCAGATCAAGAAGCCGAGAAGCACCTTGTCATACCACAAGCTGCGCAGCTCTTTGATGCCGAGTTGCAGCACGTTTGCGAGCCGCCGCATGCTCATTTCTCCTGCGTACGCAACATCATGACGCATAGCACGGTCAATATCGGAACGAAGATCGCCAGCGCCGCGAACTGAGTCGTCAGCTCGGCGAATCCGAGCCCTTTGCTGAACGTGCCGCGCGTGATGACCAGGAAATGTGTCGTCGGATAGATATCCGATACGACGGCAGCCATGCCTTGGAGCGAGGAGACCGAGGAGCTGAGCCCGGAGAACGCGAACGCCGGCGTCAGCGTCGCGACGACCGTACCGAAGACCGCGCCGACCTGCGTCCGCGTGAACGTCGACATGAACAGGCCGAGCCCACTCGTGGCGGTCACGTACAGCAATGCGCCGGCCGTGATGGCTGCAAAGCTGCCGTTGAGCTGCACACCGAAGAAGTGGATCGCGAGTATCATCGATCCGAAGAAAGCCACCATACTCACGGCGACGTAGGGCAGCTGCTTACCGAGCAGGAATTCGACACGGTTCAGCGGCGTGACGTAGAGATTGGTGATCGAGCCGAGCTCTTTCTCCCGCACGACGCCGAGCGCAGCGAGCATCGCCGGAATGAACACGAGCAGGATCGGGATCGTGTCGGGCACCATGGCGTTGAAGCTCTCGAAGTCCTGGTTGTAGCGGTAACGCGGCTCGATCTCAGCGGCGGCAGTCGGCGAGATCATGCCGTTGCGTATGGCGAGCTCGCCCAGGTATTGGTAGTGCAGCCCCCGGACGTAGCCGCGCACGGTCTCGCCGCGAAACGGCATGCCCCCGTCTATCCAGACACCGACCTCGACCGGACGGCCGCGCCTGAGGTCGCGCCCGAAGCCCGGCGGGATCTCGACCGCGAGGCTCAACTCTCCCGTGCGCATACGCGCATCGAGCTCATCGAGACCGAGCAGCGGCGCCCGCTCGATGAAGTAGCCCGAGCCTGCGATATTTTGTGCGTAGTCGCGGCTTTCCGGCGTCTGATCGCGATCGAGCACGGCGAAGCGCAACTCGTCGACGTCGAACGTCATACCGTAGCCGAGCATGAACATGAGCAGCGCTGTGCCCAGCAACGCAAATGCGAGGCGAATCGGGTCACGCCAGAGCTCGAGCATCTCGCGCCGCGCGACGCCGAACAGGCGCGGCAGCCGAAACCCCGTGGGTGTGGGCCCGGTGTCGGTCTCGATGGGCGTTGCAGCGCGCGGCGCCGGCGAAGGCTGACCGCCTTCAGCTTCCTCGAGATAGGCGATGAATGCATCCTCGAGGGTGGCCACGCCGCGCGAGGCCTTGAGTTCCGCGGGCGTGCCGCTTGCGAGCACCTTGCCTGCGTGCATGAGCGACATGCGGTCGCAGCGCTCGGCCTCGTTCATGAAGTGGGTCGAGATGAAGATCGTGACACCCTGGCGACGGGCGATGTCGAGCAACAGCTCCCAGAACTGATCGCGAGCTACGGGGTCGACTCCCGAGGTCGGCTCATCGAGGATCAGCATTTCGGGCTGGTGCACCATGGCGACTGCAAGCGACAGGCGCTGGCGAATGCCAAGCGGCAGCGACGCGGTCAGCGCATCAACGTAATCGCCGAGGTCGAACTGCTCGATAAGCTTGCGCACGCGCGGCACGATCTGCTCTCGGGGCAGATGAAACAGGCGCGCGTGCAGCACGAGGTTCTGCCGCACCGTAAGCTCAGCATAGAGCGAGAAGGTCTGCGTCATGTACCCGACGCGCTGGCGTGTGGCTAGATCGTGCGGATCGAGGGGTTTGCCGAAGAGGCGTGCGTGACCCGCGGTCGGCGGCAGTAGACCCGTCAGCATCTTCATCGTCGTGGTCTTGCCGCAGCCGTTGGAGCCGACGAAGCCGAAGATCTCGCCGCGCTCGATGCGAAACGTTACACGATCGACGGCGACGAAATCGCCGAAACGCATGGTCAGATCCTCGGCCTCGATCGCTGCGGCGTCCCCTGGTTGACTCGGGCGTGCCGGCATGACGGGTGCTCTATGACCGGCTCGCTTATCGTCCGGTAATAGCCCGATAAAGGCGCTGTCGAGGTTCTCGGTGCCCGTATCGGCCTTGAGCTCTGTCGGGCTACCGGTCGCGAGCACGCGGCCGTCGTTCATCGCCACGAGCCAGTCGAAACGCTCCGCCTCTTCCATGTACGCGGTTGCGACGATGACGCTCATGGCCGGGCGGCTCGCGCGCAGATCGTCGATCAAGGCCCAGAATTGCCGGCGCGCCAACGGGTCCACGCCGGTCGTTGGCTCGTCGAGGATCAAGAGATCGGGCGCGTGGATCAACGCACAGCACAGCCCGAGCTTCTGCTTCATGCCGCCGGACAGTTTGGCGGCCGGTCGATCGCGGAACGGCGCAAGCCCCGTGCCGTGCAACAGGGCGTCGATGCGCTGGCGACGCTCCGCCCGAGCCTGACCGAACAGGCGACCGAAGTAATCAACGTTGTCGAACACCGACAGCGTCCCGTAGAGGTTGCGGCCAAGGCCTTGGGGCATGTACGCAATGCGACGCGCGATCGTGGCCCGGTAGCTCACGTTGCGCATGTCCCCGCCGAACACCTCGACGTTGCCCGTCTGGATGCGGCGAGCCCCGGCGATGAGCGCAAGCAGGCTCGACTTGCCGACCCCATCGGGACCGATGAGGCCGACGCGGCAAGCGGCGGGAATCTCCAGCGTGACGTCGTCGAGCGCGAGGGCCTTGCGATAGCGATGGGTGACGCCCGTCACGCATGCGACGACCGACGGGCTCACGGTCATGGCGGCAGGCGAACCTGCAGCTGCTCGGGCCAGACGACATTGGGATCGAGCCGCACGTAGGCCACACCCGGGATGCCCGTCTTCACGAGATCCGTGTGCTCTGCAAGCTGAAGCGAATCGACGCGAACAGTGACGCGGAACATGAGCTTCTCGCGTTCAGTTGCGGTCTCGACGGCCTTCGGTGTGAACTGAGCCTCCGGCGAGACGAACGTGACGTTCGCCGGGAACGTGTAGTCGGGAAAGGCGTCGAGCACGATACGCGCTTCGTCGCCGATTCGCAGTCGGCCTGCCTGGGCGGTCGGCAGGAAGATCGTCATGAAGACGTCGGACAGGTCGAGCACCGTGAACACCTTGCCGCCGGAGGCGAGGACCTCGCCGGGCTCCGCCAATCGATACAGTACGCGGCCGGCGATCGGCGCTGCGAGTATGCTGTCATCGACGCGCGTGCGCACCGTCTCTGTCTGCGCAACCGCTGCCTCAATGGCCGCCTCCGCGTGCGCGAGCTCAGCGCGCGCCGCGGCAAGCGCGGCGCCGGCTGTCTGCACAGCCGTCTCGGTGCGCTGCAGCTCTTCGAGAGAGATGTTGCGATTCTCGTAGAGCTCACCGGCACGCGCGAGGTTATTCTCGGCAAGCGCAACCTCGCTTTCGCGTTGCACGATCACTGCCTGGACGACATTGCGCTGTTCACGCGCCTGGCGAATACCCGCCTGCGCCTGACGCAACGCCGCCTCGGTCTCGCGCACGTCCATTTCCGCAAGCACTTCATCGACGGCGACACTGTCGCCCTCCCGGGCATGGACTTCGGCCAATCTTCCGGGAAACTTAGTCGTGATATCGACCGCGGTAGCCTCCAAGCGACCGTTCCCGGCGGCGATGGCCTCCGGCAGACCGGGCTCTTGAAGGTATTGCCGCGCGAGAATCGCAGCTACTGCTGCAACAGCGACCAGTACGACACCGGCAATGGTCTTTCGGCTGAACTGTATCATCGCTGAGCCCCCTTAGATTTCTTCGTTTACCCCGGCCCCAGATCTTGTCCGGCAGAACGCCTTCTCTCGCACTCCCCGGTCAGCGTTCTCAAGAACGATACGCTCCTCGAAGCTGGGACAAGAACTCTGCTGTGCGTCTCTCTGCCGTTGCGGCTGCCACCCGTGACTCTCTAGATAATACTAGAAACCGCACCACCGCCCTGCGATTGCCGTGACGCCCGCGCGCACGGCGCTGACTGCAACGCGCCCGCGTCGTGTCGGCTGCGTCTTCATGGCCGCCTGCGCCGCGGCCTGTAGATGCTGACAGACTTACTCGGAAAAACCGTCACTGTATATTCGGACATCTACACAGCACTTTGCGGTTAGTCCGAATCGCCAACGCGCACGGCGAAGTTTCAGCGCCGTCACTGCGACATGAGGGGCCGGGTCCGCAGAGACGCATGCCGTTGAAGGCATCGGTCAAGGACTTGGAGCCCCTTCCACAAGGCGTGGGACGCCTCCGTGCTACTGGCCCGCGAACTTGTCCGTGGACGCCTCCTGATTAGCTATTGAAGCCAATCGGTTAACATCCGCAATCTGGATTCGGGAGGCAGGGGCCGGAGGTTCAAATCCTCTCACCCCGACCAGTCTTGTCAGATGGAATAGAGCAAGTCCGAAAGCCGGCGACGGTGTCCCTATTCGGCGACTGGCCTGAAGCGTTGCACCCGCATGCCGCGATTCTCGGCGACATAGATATTGCCGTTTGAATCGACACCGATGCTGTGCGGCTGGTTGAATTGACCAGGGTAATTGCCGGCGCGGCCGAAGCTCGTTACGAAGTTGCCGTTTTCTCGCTCGAAGATGTCGATCCGCTGATTGTTCTGATTGATGACGTACATCAGCCTTTCCTCGGGATCGGGCGACAAGGCAATGTCCACCGCCGATCCGCCGCTCTGGATGATCTGTCCATCCTCTGGCGGCGTGACGGGCGTCCAGGGAATCTCGATACGCTGCTGGAAGCTCCCCATCTTGTCGTAGACACGAATCTCGGAGCCGCGACGGTGACAAACATAGACCAGGCCGTCATTGGACAGGTGCACACAGTGCACGGATTCCATGTCGTCGATCACCCATTGGCGCAAGAATGCTCCGCTCGCGTCCATGACCGCGATGCGACGATTGCTGCCCGGCTGCTCGCCGTCCGCGACAAAGATATTGCCAGTCGCCCGGTCGACGCGGATGCCCGACGGCATTAGGAATCGTGCGGCGTTGGAATTGAGCGGCGTACCCTCGCTGGTTCCATCCGAGGAATCGAGAACGCCCTTCTCGCCGATCTGCATCAGCAGCCTGGATCCATCATGCGAATATTTCTGCAACATGCCCGAGGGCGCGCTGGCTATCCATACATTGTCATCCCCGTCGAACTGGCACGAATGCAAGCGCAGATCGAGAAGATCAAAACTGCCCCAGGAATTGACGACGTTCCCTTCGGGATCGAATTCGATGATGAGCGGCGCCGGCACGCCTGCATTTAGGCCTCCTACGCTCATCTCGTCCTGCCGATGAAGAACGAGCACGTGGTCCTGACTGTCGATGCAAAGACCGACGAGCCCGCTGACCACCCATTGGTCGGGCAGCGGTTTCGGCCAGGCGGCATCGATCTCGAAATGCGGCACGGGCTGCGCGAGCACGGCCGACGAGAACAAAGCGCCAAGAGCGATCGCCAGCCCCGCGCCCGAAGTCGCGCGGAATATCCCCGTATTCATCGTCGAACCTCCTTACTCCATTTGCGTTCGGATTGACTGCATCTGCCGCGTAGTGCCGGATCATGCGTGTCTTCGACGCCCGGCGCAATGCGGGCCCGAACGATCACCATGGGTCCGCTATACCCCCAAAATGCAGACCCTGAGGGGCAGTTTCAGCCTAGGTCCGGTGGTCGATCCAGCTGACGTCCCGCGAGGAGCTCGGTTCGAACTCCACGACTTTCTGCGAGAGTGTTGCGGAAGCTGGTGCGACTCAGTCGTGAACGGTCCTGTAACGTTGTCCATGGACGCCTCCCGATCTATCAATAAACACCATCAGTTAGCATCAATTTCCGGATTCGGGAGGCAGGGGCCGGAGGTTCAAATCCTCTCACCCCGACCAGTTTCATCTAACGTTTACAGACTCCTGGGCCTATCACGCGAGGGTCCGATTTTCTTCTTTCCCTCGAGTTGCGCGAATCGTTGCAACACACCGGTCGAGGTACCATTAACCGCACCCCGCTCCCACAACAGACCCGCGCCTAGAACGCGTACTGGGCGCGGAAGGCGAAAACGTCGATTCCTTCCGCACCGGCGCGGAGAGGTGTCGAGCCATCCGTCGTGAGAATCCGCGTCCAGGCGAAAAGCAGGCGGACGCTTGGATTGACGTACCAGTTGGCCCCGGCCGTGAACGTCTCCTCGCGCCCGCCGGTGACGCCATCGTCGTTCAGATCTATCGACGCATAGCGAGCCGTGAGCTCCCAGGCGCCGCGCGCGCCCGCACCGCGGCGGAAGTTCCGCGCAGGCGTCAGGCGCTTGAACTCGCCGTCATCGATGCGATAGATCGCGGCGCGTGACTCTCCCGTGAGCGACCACGTTGCGTCGAGATGCCAGCTCGAGAAGCCGAGATCGCTGGCGCCCGCGCGTTTCACGGACGCACGGTTGTACTCGCTGACCAGCGAGAAGCGGCCCTTGACGTAGGCGATCTCGGGCCCGAAAAGCGTGACGCTATCAACACCTGTCAGCACGCCCGTGTCGACGATGCTCAGGCTCGAGACGTGCGTCGTCTCATCTCGGATCTGTATGCTCGAGGCGGCGTCAGCCGGCTCGCGGTATGCGCCGCGAAGAGCGAGGTGGAGAACGCGATCGGCTGCAATGATCGGCGCGAAGACGTAGCGGCCCGCGAACCCCCAACCCTCATCGCCGCTGCTGCCCGGGCTCACCGATTCGCCGTAGAGGCCACCGGCCGCAAACCAATTCGCACCCCAAGCATCGGCACGAATGCCGATTGCGCGGTCGACGAACGGCACGATCAGATCGTTGGCGATGGATCGCTCGATAAACGGGATGTCGTTCGCGCTCATCTCGAGCGCGAGACTGTAGGGTTGCTTCTGGTGTCCGACCGTCAGCCGGATGCGGTCGAAGCCCTGGTAGCGCAGCCAGAAATCCTTGACGCTGACGTCGTCGTCGGCCAGGTCCGTCTCCGCGACCCAGCGCCAGTCGCCTTGAATCATGCCGCTGAGCTCAATTCGGGCCCGGCGAAGCTCCGTCCCGTCGGTGGCCTCGACACCCGTGTCGGAATCCCCGCTGTGTGAAGCAAAGTCCGCGTGCAGCCGTGCGCCGATCTCGAACGCGTAGAGACCATCGGCCGAACGCACGCTCAGGCCCGCTTGATCGAATGCAATCAGGGGGCCGGCAGCGCCGTTGTTTTGGCGTTGCGTTCCGGGCCCGTCTTGCTGCACCTGCGCGGTCACGCCGCTGCCGGGCGGCGCGCCGGACAGCTCGCGATCTTGAGCCTGCGCCGAGAGTGCTGCGCCGATGAGAAGGAACCGGGCGCACCACGGCACGAACCGCCGCGAGCGGATGATCAAGATGTCCAATGGCCGAACCTGGTCTTCTTCCGGGGCGCACATGTTGCCATCGGAACGTTGCCTAAGCCAGATCCAAACCGCTCGGGTTCCTGTAGGCGCCACGGTCGGCCCGCATTCTTAGCGCCAGCGACGGTGATCCGATTTGCGTCGGATTGTTAAAACACGTTCTCTGGACAGGCAAAGGGATGCAGTCTTTCTGCCTCGAACACTCGGGGTCGATCAGCGTGCGGATTCGTAGGCTGAACTTGTCCGTGCCCGCGACAAGCTCACAAAGCGTCGCGCCGACACGCCGAGCGCCCAGTACCGATCCTCGGAAAAAACGAACTGAGCCGTGCAGCCTCTCGCTGCCCTACTCTTGCCACATACCAGTGTGCAATGGCATCCGAACGGCAGCCTTCAGCCTGAAACTCGCCGTTAACGAATGTTAATTTTTCATTTTGAGCACAACGTCTGCTTTGGGGCAGAAAGCTGCCTCTCGATTATCGGGAGAATCGGTTCTCACTGATGTCAGCTAACGGCCGAGGCTGTGTCAAAACAACGTTCTCGGACTTCATTACGCCTCTGAACAAAAAATTGTTCCAGATATCAGCTTGACCGACTCAAATCGCCGTATCGGATCGAAAATTCCCAGGCGGATTTGCTGAAAATATTCTGTCATCCGATACGCGCTCTCATGCAGCGAGAAGGGGAAACACGGCCTCCTAGGCCGCCTCGAGCGCCGCCATCAATTTCGGCATGCCCAATACCGCGATCGCGCGCTTCAAATTGTAGCCCAGCACATAAAGACTCATCTCCGCCTGGACGTTCTCGAGTCGCTTCATCACAAAATGCGTCGCGCCCATCCAATGCTTGATCGTCCCAAACGGATGCTCCACGATCTGCTTGCGTAACCGCATCGCATCAGGCTGTTTTTTGAGCGCCGCCGCCGCAGCCTCAAGACGATGCTCGTGCTCCCAGCGCCTGATGCGACGTTCTTTCCCCGTCGTGCACTTCGCCTTCAGGTCACAGCCTTGGCATCGGTTGGTCATATATACATGCAGCAGCTTGCCCTGCTCCTTTGTCGAGAAGCTGTAGGGCAGGGACTGCCCGGCCGGGCAACGATAGACGTTGTGCTCAGCATCGTAGCGAAACGCCTCGCGGGTGAACTGCCCCTTGGTGCGCTTGCCCGAGGTATCCGCCTTCGGCACCAGCGGCGTGATCCCCCGGTCCTGACAGGCCACGATCTCCTCGCCCTTGTAGTAACCCGCATCGGCAACGACTGTGAACGCTTCGTGTCCCTGGTCTTCGTCCTCCGACTCGGTGGCCAGCTCCTTCTCTTCACCCCTCACCGCCGTCTTGGCTTGCTCTGCCATCGAGGACAGCTGCGCTCGATCCGTCGGCTCATTGGTCACCTCATGCGCGACGATCAAATGATGCTCACCGTCCACCGCCGCCTGCACGTTGTAGCCGACCTCGGTCCCGCCACCGGCCTTGGTCATCGAGCGGCTATCGGGGTCCGTGCGGGAGACCTGC
>JAOTTJ010000312.1 GCA_029864465.1 Gammaproteobacteria bacterium
TTCAGTGAGCGCGAGAATTCCGAACGACAAGCCCATGAGCTGCTGGTTCAAGCGCATGTCGCCATTGAGAATATGACTGAACTCGTGTGCGATGACTCCCTGCAATTCGGCGCGCGTGAGCCGCTCGAGGGCGCCCCGCGTCACCGCAACAGCCGCATTGGCCGTTGTCAATCCGGCGGCGAATGCGTTAATGCCCTGTTCTTGCTCGAGCACGAAAATTTCCGGAACGGGTGTGCCAGAGGCAATGGCCATCTCTTCGACGACATTGACGAGACGCCGCTTCAGCAGATCCGTCGTATCGCTCGGAACTTCCGTGGCCCCGAGCAACCTCGCGACTTGACCACCGCCACGTGAGAGCGTTGCAATCCGATAGAGGCTTGCCACGCCAATGAACGTAGCCGTCAGGGCCGCGACCAGTAGCAGCGTGTTGCCATTACGGGTGAGCCAATCGGCAGGCGAGAATGTGGCGAGCTGGCCGGCTCCGTACGGGTCTTGGTACATGCCGATAAAGATCGCAGCTGCGACGGTCACAGCCGCGACCGTTGCGGCGACGGCGAGCAGAAACAGCCCGATCAGGATCCGAGTCGTGCGCCGTGACTGCTCTTGCCGTGAGAAAAAATCCACAGCTCAGGTGGGCTCTAAAACAGGCTCAGCCGAAGGAGACGCGCGGCGCTTCGCGCTTTTGCTCCTCGCCAATATCCAGAAATTCGGCGTGCTTGAAGCTGAATCCGTTCGCAACGAGATTACTCGGAAAATTCTCGCAGGCGTTGTTGTACGACATGACGACATCGTTAAAAGCCTGGCGCGCGAATGCTACTTTATTCTCGGTCGAGGCGAGCTCTTCTTGAAATTGCATCATGTTCTGACTCGCCTTGAGGTCGGGATAGCTTTCGACGAGAGCGAACAATCGCCCCAGAGTCCCGCCCAGCGTAGCCTCGGCAGCGCCGAGTGCCTGGATGGCCTCTGCATTGGCCGGATCCGCGGCGGCTTGCTTGAGGCCTGCAACTGCTGAGTTACGCGCTTCGATGACCGCCGTAAGCGTCTCGCGCTCGTGACTCATATAACCTTTCACCGCTTCGATGAGATTCGGTATCAAGTCATAGCGTCGTGTCAGCTGAACATCGATTTGCGCGAAACCGTTACGTACGCGGTTGCGCAAATTGATGAGATTGTTATAGATGGCGATAACCCAGATGGCTATGGCCACTATAATGCCGAGCACAATCAAGATTTCCATGAGGACGCTCCGAGGAATGACTGCGTTGGAGAGAATACGCTGTCGGCACGTTCGTGGCCAACGACGGGTGTCCCGTTTTTCTGCGTTGATGCTAGCAGCCACCGCTGTGACACCGAATATCGCGGCGGGCGACTGGGTCGGCGAGGCCATCGATCTCATGGGCACGCGGGTATCGGTCGACCTGTGGCATGAGGACGAGCAGCGCGGTCGCGAGCTCGTGCAGAGCGTCCTGGCCGAGTACCGTCGAATCGACGAGCGTATGAGCACGTACAAAGATGACAGCGAGCTCTCACGTGTGAATCGAGACGCGGCCGCTTACCCTGTACCCGTTAGCGATGAGCTTTTCGAGCTGCTCAGACGCGCGCTAGAGCTGTCGGCTGCGAGCGAAGGCGCATTCGATATCACTTACGAGAGCGTCGGTTATCTCTACGACTTCAGAGCCGCCGTGCGGCCGAGTTCGGGCGAAATCGAGACGCGACTCGACGCGATCGACCACGAGCACGTGCGACTCGATTCAGCGGCTCGAACGGTGGCATTCGCTAGGCCCGGCGTGCGCGTCAATCTTGGCGGTATAGCCAAAGGCTATGCCGTCGAGCGAGGCGCAACGCTATTGCGTGCCGCTGGCGTGCAGCACGCAATGCTCAACGCGGGTGGTGATACGCGGGTTCTCGGCGACCGTCGCGGGCGGCCGTGGATCGTCGCCATACGCCATCCGCGCACAGCCGATGCTGTCATTACGAGACTGCCGCTCCAGGACGAGGCGATCTCGACCTCAGGCGACTATGAACGGTTTTTCGAGGAGGGTGGTCGTCGCTACCACCAT
The DNA here is from genome assembly GCA_029864465.1 of Gammaproteobacteria bacterium. Lineage (GTDB taxonomy): Bacteria > Pseudomonadota > Gammaproteobacteria > Steroidobacterales > Rariloculaceae > JAHEEM01. The sequence continues at coordinate 2,061 of JAOTTJ010000312.1, forward strand.
ATTCTCAATCCACTCACCGGCGAGCCGACCGAGGGCGTCCTGAGCGTCACGGTAATTGGACCCGATGCGACGCTGACTGACGGTCTGTCGACGGCCGTCTTCGTCATGGGCGCGCGTCGCGGTTTGGAGCTCATCGACCGGACGCCGAGATACGAGGCGATTGTCGTTGAGGCCAACGGCACGCTCAGCTATTCGAGCGGTCTTACGGCGCCCACGGACTGATCGATTGCCGTTGTCAGACGCCGGGCCCCGCGGGTGCGGCCTGTCGCCGTTCGGCGACGTTCGAATTCAAAGAATATCAAGGACTTAAGGGGACCGGCGACCTGCGTGTAGGCGTGGGCCGACAGGTTGCTGTCGCGCCGGTTCCCAGGTGCGCACGTATCCGATTGATTTAACAGAAAAATATCGGCTGGCGCGCGATTGGCACGGAACCTGCTCTAGATTCGGTACCGTCGAGCTCGTCACGACAGGATGAGACCTGGCTCATAGACCCTTTCGGTGTCCTCCACATAAGGTTCCGAGGGCGGAGTGAGCCGTTGGCGCTTTGCATGACGCGAGCCGAGCGGCACGTGCCGGCTCGGCCGGCAATGCATGCGCCAGCGTTGCGCGTGCCGACAGAAGTTAAGGATCTAGAAACCTGATGAAAACGAACACGCCAAGGACGGCGGCCACGCGGTTGGCTCTGCTCGCCACCGTCTTGTTTGGATTCGCCGGACAACATGCCGGCACGGTTCTCGCGGCTACACCTCTGTCCGGTGCTCCGGCACCGGACTTCGTTTTGAAGAGCTTATCCGGCGAGAACGTTCGTTTGTCTGAGTACCGTGGGCAGGTTGTCATGGTCAGCTTCTGGGCAACGTGGTGCGGCGATTGCCGCACGCAGCTCGAAGGGCTCAATGATTGGTACGGCACGTATCAGGGTGCGGGGCTGCAGTTGTTGGCCGTGAGCCTCGACCGCAGCTGGGAAGTTTTCAGCAAGACGGCCGCCACGTTGAATCTCGCGTATCCGGTTCTCTATGACGCGAACCTCGAGGTCGGCAAGCTCTATGACGTGAGCTCGATGCCCGTGGCCGTGCTCATCGACCGCGATGGTGTCGTAAGGGACGTGATCGAAGGTTATCGGCGCACCGGCGAGCAAGAGTTCTTGGACCGAGTTAGAGCGCTCCTCAGAGAGCAATGGTAATCGAAGCATTGAGGCAATTCAGATGCAGCTAAACAGTAAGGCCGGTCGACACAGCGGACCGATTCAGATCGCAGTACTCGTGGTTGGGGCATTCGTTAGCAGCGTGTGTTTCGGCCAGGCCGAGCCGGTTTCTGAGGAGGCGATGCCCGATTTCAACACTGCACAGGCGAGTCTTACGAGTGACGCCGGTGCGGCCACGGAGGCATTCAGCACGCTCGATGCAGACATCCAGGACATGAAGCAGTTGCTGCTCGAGCTCAATCGAGATCTGTTCTTGCTCGAGGAAGAGCTGTTGTTTCCGGCAAATACGCAGGTTGCCGTTTTCGTCTCGATGGACGTCGGCAACTTCTTCGATCTCGATTCCGTCCAGATCAAACTCGACGACAAGGATGTGGCCAATTATCTCTATACGACACGCGAAGTTGATGCCTTGATCAGCGGCGGTGTCCACCAGTTGTTTCTCGGCAATCTCAAGGCCGGTGAGCACGAGCTCATCGCGATTTTCACGGGAGAAGGCCCGCACGCGCAGGAATACCGCCGCGGTGCCTCGCTGGTTTTCGAGAAGGGAATCGGCCCGAAGTACATCGAGCTTACGATCTCCGACCGCGAGCTGGCGCTGCAGCCCGAGTTCGTCGTGCGGGAGTGGGAGTAAGCAGTGTGGGCTGTGCGCTTTAGCACACTGCTCGTTTCGAGCGCATTAGCGCTCGGACAGCTGTTCGCGGCGACCGCGGTCTACGGCCAAGACGAGGATCGCGACCGACCGAGCGCGGTGCAGGACCTTGCCTACGG
>JAOTTJ010000313.1 GCA_029864465.1 Gammaproteobacteria bacterium
GATGTACTGCATACCGTTCAGCTTCAAGGATCCTTTCGACACGAAAGACATGCGAACGACGGCTGCGGCCGACGCGCAATACGACATCGACTTCCCCGCGAACGACCATACGCTCGTCGCGCAGCTGCGAGACAAGGGCGCGATCATTTACGCGAAGGCCGTCAACACCGAGTACAACGGCCGTGGCTGCGGTGGCAGCGGCTGCGATCCAGGTGGGCCCCACGAGGCGGCCGCCGTGCTTCCCTCGACACTGGGCTATCAACGCAGCACCTGGTCGGGCAATCCGAGCTCGGTGTATGACACGACGCGTGCGGCCTCGCTCGGCTCGAGCTCGGGCTCCGCGGTCGGTGTGAGCGCCAACCTCGTCATGTGTAGCCTTTGCGAAGAAACCTCCATGTCGTGCCGTGGTCCGGCGAACCACAACTCCGTTGCGCTGCTGTTGCCGCACAAATCGGTCATCTCTTTTCATGGCAATGCGATCGGATCCGATATTTACTACGACCGCTCGGGCATTCACTGCCGCTCGATCGTGGATACGGCGAAAGTGCTCGATGCGCTCAAGGATCCCGATGCCGGCTTCTACGACCCGCGCGACATCTGGACCACAGTTCCTAGGGCCACGGTACTTGACAGCTATGCCGAGCACACCGTCGACGATGCACAGGCCGGGGCGCTCAGCGGTGTACGCATCGGCGTAATCCGCGAATCGATGCTCAAGTTCCCTGGCGTGCGCGCGGATGAGCCTATCGTTGATGCTGCCGTGCGAGAGATCGAGGAGGTGCTGCGCGATCAGCTCGGTGCCACGCTCGTGGAGTCTATCGATCCGTTCTGGCCCGATGATGCAAACATTGAGAATATGCAGCCGTCGTACACGGACGCGCTGGCCGAGCTCGTGCCGATCTTCTTCCCCGAGATCTTGTACTGGCTCGATGACGACGATCAACCGGTATTCCCGGACTTCGCGGCGATGATTCAGCCGACGGAATTTGCACCAGGCATCGTCCACGGCTCGAGCACGATGGCTCCAGTCGATTACATGGTGGCCATGGCCGAAGGAACCGAGCCGCCGCCGAGCAACCTGAACCTCCGCACGATCATGACGCTTGGGTTTTCCAACGCGATGAGATTCCACGTTAGCCAGTATCTAGTGCGGCGCGCAGCGGATTGGGCGGAGCGCGGTTATACCGAGACGCTCGACGACTGGGCAGCGCTGAGCGAGCGCTCGAAATACTGGGCCGATGCCCAACGTGCATGGTTCTCGAACTGGGCCGAGGTCGATGACATCCGCCGAGAGCACGGCGCGCGCCAGGGTATCGACGAGCGTATCAAGCTTCGCGAGCTGCTCAGGCGCCTGGAGGTGAAGGTCATGCAGGAGAACGACCTCGACGTCCTCGTGCGCCTGCATTACCCGCTGCCGCCGGGTAAGATCGGTCTATCGCCGCAGCCGGAACCTGAGGGGACTGTGCGTGGTGAGATTCGTATGGGCCCGTACGCGGGGCTCACCAGCGTTTTGATTCCGGCTGGCTACGTACGCACGGTCTACGACCCCGTATTCACGCTGAGCGACGACCGGGAACGTTACGTGCCGACGAACAACAATACGCCGGCGACCGTGCCCGAGCCTGGCATGCCGTTCTCGCTCGTGTTCAGGGGTGATCCGGGTAGCGAGGGCATGATTCTGCGTGTTGCATCGGCCTACGAATCGGCTTCCAGGCGCCGTGTGCCACCGCCTGCGTTCCCGGCGCTCGAAGGTGAACTCTAAGGTCACTGTTCGTCAGGAGAGATAGGAAAAAAAATCATATAACTATCATGGAAATAAGACATATTTACGATCTATTTTCTAGGTTCGGCGCGCCGGGCGAGGTGCCGTGTATCTCGGCGGCTGCGGGGTCGTCGGCAATCGGCAATCGGATAGAGGTAAGATGCACCACCGAAGGTTCAGTCCGTCCCGAGCATGCTGACTATGAGACAGCTTAGAGTTCTAGGGATACCCGCGGCGCTCCTCGTCGCATCGATGGCCGGCGCTCATCACAGCGCGCTGATTTTCAACCGCGATGTCGTTGTGGCGTTCGAAGGAACGGTGACGCAGTTCGGTTGGGCCAATCCACACGTCTATATTCACGTCGAAACGACCGACGAAACCGGTGAGATCGTTGAGTGGGAGTTCGAGACCGACGCAACGCCGATCCTTTCCCGAAGCGGCTGGTCACGTGATTCCCTCGCGCCGGGAGACTCCGTGCTGGTGCGCGGTAATCCTGATAAGAACGGCCGCGCGCACGCGCTACTCGTGTCGCTCACGAAGGAGGACGGCGAGGTCCTGGCCGCACGCTCTTACTTCCTCCGCAAGAGTGACGACCCGACCAACGTACCGAGCGCCTCGACACTCGCGGGTGTCTGGGAGCTCGATTTCAGCGACTACACAGCGTTCTACAGAGATTGGGATCAGATCGAGCTGACCGAGAGAGGCATCGCTTCGCGGGACAGCTACGACGTGCGCATGGACAGCCCCGAGGCGAAGTGCATCCCGATGCCCACGCCCGGCGTGGTCGTTGCACCCTATCTCAACGAGATCGTGATCGAGGATGACAGAGTCCTTATCCGTAACGAGCGGTATAACCTCGAGCGCGTCATCTATACGGACGGGCGCGAGCATCCCGAGAACGTCGAACCGGCGAACCAGGGCCATTCGATCGGCTGGTGGGAGGGCGATGTGCTCGTCATCGACACGGTGGCCTTCGAGCCGCATCGTTCGCCGATTCTCGGCAGAGGCGTGGAATCAGGATCGCAGAAGCACGTCATCGAGCGTTATGCGCTCACTGAGGACGGCACAACGATTGAGGTTGAGTTCATGCTCGAGGATCCCGAGCATATGGCCGAGGCCTTCTCCGGCACCGTGAGATGGCACTACGCGCCGCATTTCCAGATGCAGGGTTTTGACTGCGACCTCGAGAATTCGATGCGCTATCAACAGCAATGATTAGCTGCAAGCCACTACGATCTGGAGAGGCGTGTCCCGACCCCGTAGACGGGATCGGGACACGGTAGCGGATCTATTGCAGGCGCTGAACCGCCGCCAGAGACGCTTCGACGTTCTCGAACGGTGAGATGCCGCCGATCGTCTCGGCGATTTTGCCATCCGAGGTCACGATGAACGTCGTGCGTTCGGCAAACCCGTGATCGATTTCGACGCCGCGCGTGTCGACTGCGCCCTCGCGGCGCTCGCGCACATTGAGGTCGAAGGATCTCGAAATTTCGCCGGTCGCATCCGAGGCAACGGCGAGCTTGCCGGCGCAGTAGTTCGGATCGGCCGAAAAGTCGTTGAGACGCTCGATGCTGTCGAGCGAGACGCCGATCACAGTCGCGCCGGCGGCGTTGAACGCCTCCATGTTCTGGGCGAACTCGTGCGCCTGGATGTTGCAGCCGCGCGTGTAGGCCGACGGGAAGAAGTAGACGACAACGGTGCCGTCACTTAGTGCAGCGCTGAGCGAGTAGTCGAAGGCTTCGCCCGCGAGCGATGCTCTTGCCTCGAACGTTGGCGCCGTGTCGCCGGCCTCTAGAGCGGCGAAAGCCGGCAAGGCAATGACCAGAGTGAACAAAGTGCCGAAGAGTGGCTTTTTCATAATCTCCCCCGTAACGAACTGGTTGGATTCTAGGGACTGACTGCTGAATGCGAATCCTGACCTGTCCGGCGCATTCTCGCAAGTCTGGGACTGATCCGGTCGCTAAATAGATGGGCTTCGGGGCGATCGTACGAGCGGGGCTACGCCGCCCTCCTGCCGCATCCGCGCGCCCGCTTCAATCGCCGGGCTTGCGCAGCATCTTTTCGATCTCGTCGAGGTGCTCGATCTCGGTGCGGATCATCGTGCGCGCGTACTCCTCCAGGCGAATGTCCTGGCCTTCGGCCAGCCCGAGCAGCGTCCGGTAGAGCTCGATGCCTTCTTTCTCGTGCTCGACAGCCTCATTGAGCATGGCGTCGATATCGTGCTGGTGGGTCTCGAGCAGGTGGCCGATTTTG
>JAOTTJ010000040.1 GCA_029864465.1 Gammaproteobacteria bacterium
GCATGACCGAGCGCGCTCGCAAGATCGTCACGGCTCTATTCTCAGCGTTCGTCGCAGATTTCGGCCTCATGCCGGCAGAGCATGCCGAGCGCGCCCGAATCGCTCACGATGAACAGGGTGCGGCCGGTAGCGCACGTGCGGTCGCCGACTACATCGCCGGCATGACGGACCGGTTTGCTCTGCAAGCGCACGAATCTCTCGGCGAGAGCAGCTGAAAGACCGACGGCATCGTGATACGGCTCTGCTAAAATTCCTCGACAAACATGCCCTCGAGCAATACCTCTAAAGCCATCCCGCCGCGTCAGCGCCTCATCGTCGCGGTCGATGTTCCGGACGCGCGCGCTGCTCGGGCGCTCGTCGAGGAACTCGGCGACGCCGTGGAGTTTTACAAGATCGGCCTCGAGCTGGCGATGTCCGGCAGCTATTTCGAACTCATGGACTGGCTGCTCGAGAAAAATAAACGCGTGTTTGCCGACATGAAATTCTACGACGTACCGGCCACAGTATCGGCAGCGGTGCGTCAGATTCGCGACCGCGGCGCGTCCTTTCTGACCGTGCATGGCGACCGCGCCATCATGGAGGCCGCAGCCTCGGAGAAGGGCGACACGCTGCAGGTATTAGCCGTGACAGTGCTCACGAGCCTCGATAAGAACGATCTGGAGCAAATGGGTATACACGATGACGTACGGACTCTCGTGCTACGCCGCGCGCGCCAAGCCGTCGCAGCGGGCTGCGACGGCATCATTGCATCCGGGCACGAAGCCGGCGAGCTACGCGACGCGCTCGGTGCCGAACCGTTGATCGTAACGCCCGGCATCCGCCCAGCGGACAACACGAGGCAAGACGATCAAAAACGCATCGTGACCCCGGCGCTTGCGATCGAGCGCGGCGCCGACTATCTCGTGGTCGGGCGCCCGATCAGAACGGCCCCGAGCCCGCGTGCTGCAGCCGAGGCAATTCAAGCCGAGATAGCGGCAGCCGTAGCCGGATGACGCCCGCCGATGCGGCGCTCGCTCAGCGTCTCGCGCGCATGCGCTGGGTCGCGACGGGCCTGCTTGCGGCCATGGCGCTGCTCTATACGGCAACGAGAGTCCTGCTACCGGGCTATCCCTGGCTAGGCGCGATTAACGCCTTCGCCGAGGCCGGAACCATCGGTGCGCTCGCCGACTGGTTCGCCGTTACGGCGTTGTTCCGCCATCCGTTCGGCCTACCGATTCCACACACAGCGATCGTGCCTTCACGCAAGAACGACATCGGGCGCGCGCTCGCGCAGTTCATCCGGGACCATTTCCTGGTCCGCGACGCCGTCGAACGGCGGCTCGAGCATGTGGATCTGGCCGAGCGCCTCGGCAGCTGGCTGGTTCGACGAGATAACGCCGAGCGCGTCAGCCGCGACCTGGGACGCACACTCAGCTGGCTCATCGATGCCGTCGACAGCGCGCAGCTACGCGCCATGCTCGACTCGAGCGTGCGCACATCCCTCGACAGCCTGCCGGTTCGAGCCGCTTTGAGCGTCGTGGTCGAGGTGCTGTCCACGGGCGCGCATGCCGAAACATTCGTCGACCATCTCGTCGCCATCGGCCAGCAGCAGCTCGCTGATAACAAGGCACTCATCCGCGAGCGTATTCGCGACCGCAGCCCATGGTGGCTGCCGCGATTCGTCGACGAGAAGATTTACGACCAGCTCGTGGACGAGCTCGAGCGGATCCTGATCGAGATCGGCAGCAATCCCGAGCATCCGGCGCGCGCTGAGTTCAGTCGCCGTCTGGCGGAGCTAGCAGAGCTCATCGCTGATGACACCAGGCTCGCCGACAAGACGCGCCGCCTCAAAACGGAGTTTCTCGAGCACCCAGCGGTCAAATCGTACTTCGCCGAGCTGTGGGCGCGGCTGCGCGAGCAGATCCAAGACGCACTCGAGGAGCCGACGTCGGCGCTGCGAACGGGGCTGGAGCGAGAGCTGCGCGGCATCGCCGAGCGTGTGCAGGAAGATGCCGGCGTGCGCGCTGGTTTCGATCGCTGGCTCAAGAACCTGATCGTCTATCTCGTCGAGAATTACCGCCAACCGCTCAGCGACACGGTTTCCGAGACGATTGAGCAATGGGACGCTTCAGCGACCTCCGCGCGGATCGAGCTCTATATCGGTCGCGATCTGCAATTCATACGCATCAGCGGCACGCTGGTCGGCGGCGCCGCGGGCGTTGCAATCTATCTGATCTCCGAGGTGCTTCCGCGCGCGTTAACGTAGCGCCCGTCGCAGGACTTTGCCGACATTGGTTTTCGGTAACTCGTCCCTGAAGATGATCTCGGCGGGAATCTTGTAGCCCGTAAGCCGCTCGCGAAGAAATATCATGAGCTCTTTTTCCGTGAGTGCAGGATCCTTGCGCACGATGAACATTCGAATCGCCTCTCCGGAGTCTTCGTGCGCAAAGCCGACCGCCGCAGCCTCCAAGACACCCTCGTGCATGCTTGCAACATTCTCGAGCTCATTCGGATACACGTTGAAACCAGACACAATGATTACATCTTTTTTGCGATCTTCTATGTACACAAACCCGGACTCATCCATGCGCCCGATATCTCCCGTGCGTAACCAGCCGTCCTCGGCCATGACGTCCGCTGTCGCTTGGGGATCATTCCAGTAGCCCTTCATAACCTGTGGCCCGCGCGCGAAGATCTCGCCGACCTCATCGTAGCCCAGCGGCTGGCCGTCATCGTCACGAATGCTGACCTCGGTCGAGGGTAGCGGCACGCCGACCGATTCATTGAACGTCGAGCCGACGAGCGGATTGGCGGTAATAATCGGTGAGGTCTCCGTGAGCCCGTAGCCTTGCACGATCGGCCGGCCCGTCTCGCGCTGCCAGGCCTCAGCCACTGACCGCTGCACGGCCATTCCGCCACCCATCGTGACCTTGAGTTGACTGAAGTCGATGCGGTGAAAGTCCGGCGAGTGTAGCAGCGCATTGAACAGCGTGTTGACGCCCGTGAGGTAGGTGATCGGCGCTCTGCTGAACTCCGTGATGAGGCTTTTTAGATCGCGCGGATTTGTGATCAACAAATTGACGCCACCGAGCTCGACGAAGCAGAACAGATTCGCGAGCAAAGAGAAGATGTGGTACAGCGGCAAAGGTGTCGCTGCGCGCTCGCGGCCCTCATCGAGTGCTGGCCGTGCCCATGCGACGCACTGGAGCACATTGCTGACGATGTTGCGATGCGTAAGCATCGCGCCTTTCGCTACACCGGTCGTGCCTCCGGTGTATTGCAGAAACGCGACATCTTCCGGACCGACATCGGCTTCCGTATACGGCAGCTCGCGACCCGCGCGCAACGCGTCCAGATAACGCACGGCGTTGGGGATTTTCCACGGGCGAACGAGACGCTTGACGTGCTTGATGACAAAATTCGTCGCAATCCGCTTCAGCGGCGGGAAGTGATCTCCGAGCTCGCTGACGATGACAAGCTCGACGGGAACATCGTCGAGTACCTCGGCGACGGTCGAGGCGAAGTTCTCCAACACGATGATTGCACGTGCCCCACTGTCGCGCAGTTGGTGTTCGAGCTCCCGAGCCTTGTAGAGCGGATTGACGTTGACGACCGTGAACCCGGCCCTGAGCAACCCTGCGATGACGACGGGATACTGGATAAGGTTCGGCAGCATGACCGCGACACGGTCGCCTTGCTGACACTCATCGCGAGACTGTAAGAACGCCGTCAGGTGGCGACTCGCCGTATCGAACTCGGCAAAAGTCATCGATACGCCGAAATTCTCCAGCGCCGGTCTATCGCCATACCGCACAAAGCTCTGCTCGAGCAGTTCGTTCAGGGAGGCATAGTGCTCCGGATCGATTGTCGCCGGAACCCCCTCGGGGTAGGCAGCCAGCCAAGGCCTGCCGGTCATGCTGCACCCGCCATCATCGACCGCACATTCGTCTCAGAGCAGATCAGCCAAGACAGCCCAGACGTTCTCGAGCATTACCTCGTGTCCACGGGCGTTCGGGTGCATGCCGTCTGACTGCATCAGATCACCGTTCAACGCGACGTCCTCCATGAGGAACCCCACGAGCGGTATATCGAAATCAGCGGCTAGCTCCGGATAGATCCGCGCGAACGCTCCCGTGTAGCCGATTCCATAGTTGGGCGGGATCTGGATACCCGTGAGTATCGGTGCAGCGCCGTGATCACGCGCGAGCTCGATAATCCGACTCAGATTCGTGCGCAAGGATTGTACTGGCTGCCCGCGCAAGCCATCGTTGCCGCCGAGCTCGACAATGACGATGCTCGGCTCGTGCGCCGCCAGGAGTGCCGGCAGCCGAGCCAGGCCACCCGAGCTCGTGTCGCCGGTAATGCTGGCGTTGACGACCTCATATCCGTACCCTTCAGCCCGCAGGCGTTCTTCGAGCATCGACACCCAGGACTCACTGATATGCAGACCATAGCCGCTGCTCAGCGAGTCGCCGAGCACGACGATCGTGCCTTCGGCCGGCCACGCGGGCTGCGTCCCGGCCAGCAGGACAAGCGCCATGCACAGTGCCCTGAAGTAAGCGTGTACTGAAGAGATAACCTTAGGAAGCATGGCCGCTGGAAACTCCTTACTCGTCGCTGAGGATCTGACCAAGAAGGTTACCAGCCCGGAAGGCGAGCTGACTATCCTCGACAACGTCAGTTTTGCCGTCGGCCGCGGCGAAACCGTGGCGGTCGTAGGGCCTTCCGGAGCGGGAAAATCGACGCTCTTGGCCCTTCTCGCCGGACTCGACGAGCCGAGCTCGGGCAGCGTCTGGCTCAACGGCGTCGAACTCACGGCACTCGACGAGGACGGCCGTGCCCAGCTGCGCAGCCGTCAGGTCGGCTTCGTCTTTCAGTCGTTTCACTTGCTGCCATCGCTAACGGCACTCGAGAACGTTCTGCTACCGCTCGAGCTCAGCGGCACCGACAATAACGACGCGCGAGCGCGGCAAGCGTTGGGCCGGGTCGGCCTCGACAGCCGACTGCGCCACTATCCGCGCCAGCTCTCAGGCGGTGAGAGACAGCGTGTCGCGATTGCCCGGGCGTTTGTAACCGAACCCGCGCTGCTGTTCGCCGACGAGCCGACAGGTAACCTCGACAACAAGACCGGCGCTCACATCCTCAATTTGCTGTTCGAGCTCAACGCGGCCGCCAATACGACGCTCGTGCTGGTCACCCACGATCTGAACGCCGCGCGACGCTGTCATCGCATCATCGAGCTCGTCTCGGGCCGGCTCGTCGAGCCCGAGGAAGCCTGATCGAGAACGCCGATCATTCTCGACCCCGTGGATTCGGATCCGAGAAGATGGCAACTGCACCGTAGGGCGAGGGCGCGTGCACGATACCTCAATGGCGCGTTTTTTCAGTCCGCGAAGGAGAGGTATCGTGCACGCGCCCTCGCCTTGATACTTGCGCCAGCCGGTACGCTGTGGTGCCAAGCGGCGCAACGAAGTCGACCACGCATGGAGCATTGCGCCAGCGGCCTTCGCCGGAGTTTCTTGGTCCCTCGACGACGAACTCAGACGAGCCGGCGCAGCGAGCCGCCGGCGAGAAAGTCCTTGATGTTCTCGGCTACCTGATCGAGCGCTCGTTGCCGAGATTCCCGCGCGGTCCACGCGATGTGCGGCGTCAGGATCAGGTTCGGGATGCCGGGCTCCAGCAATGGCTCGTCGCCGCGCGGCGGCTCGGTCTCCATGACGTCGATACCCGCGCCGCCGATCTCTCCGGCTTTGAGCGCGGCAACGAGTGCCCGGCTGTCGATGAGTGCGCCACGTGCCGTGTTGACTAGCAACGCGTCGGCCTTCATCCGGCGCAGCTGCGTCTCACCGATCAGGCCGCGTGTTGCATCTGTCAGCGGGCAGTGCAGGCTCAGCACGTCGGCGCGTTCGAGTACCTCCTCGAGTGCGAGCCGTCCACTGGGTACATCGTCCGCAGATGTGCCCGGTCGCGCGCTGACCAGAATCTCCATATCTAGGCTACGCCCTAGCTGTGCGACACCCTTGCCGAGCGTTCCGAAGCCGACGATCCCGAGAGCTTTTCCCGACAGCTCGCGGATCGGAAAATCGAACAGCGCGAACGTCTCGCTGCTCTGCCACGCGCCGCCGTAAATCGCTGCCTGATACTCGGCGAGCTTGCGCGTTAGGCCGAGCACGAGCGCGAACACGTGTTGCACGACGGCCGCCGTGCAATAGTCGCGAATGTTTGCGACGCCGACACCACGTTGCTCGGCAGTCTGAACGTCGACGTTGTCCGATCCGGTGGCGGCCAGAACGATGAGCTTGAGCCGATCGCTCTTGGCTATCGCCTCAGCGTCGATGCGCGCCTTGTTGACGATCGCAATATCCATGCCATCGAGCCGCTCGACTGTCTGCTCGAGCGGTGTCGACGTGTAATAGGCGACATCAGCCAATTCATCCAGAGGTGCGGTATCTACGCCGGGGCCAAGCGTGGCAAAATCTAGGAACGCGGCTTGGAGGCGTCTTGTCATAGCCGCAAAGCTTACACCACTGTGCCATGCTGAAAACCAAGCGCTCTAAGACAGGCCCGTTCTGGGAGCGCAAGACGCTCGCGGAGATGACGGACACCGAATGGGAGTCTCTCTGCGATGGCTGCGGTCGCTGCTGCCTGCACAAGCTCGAAGACGAGGATACGGGCAAGGTCTATTACACGGACGTGGCCTGCCGCCTGCTCGATCTGGAACAATGCCGCTGCAAGCATTATGAGGAGCGGCTTAGCCATGTTCCGGATTGCGTCGTACTCTCTCGCGACAATCTCGACGCGCTGAGCTGGATGCCGGTGACCTGCGCCTATCGCCGACTCGCCGAAGGCCGCGGCCTCGCCGACTGGCACCCGCTCGTCTCGGGAAACGCCCAAAGCGTACAGCGCGCCCGCATCTCCGTCCGCGGCCGTGTCATATCCGAGACGGCCGTCGATACCGCCGACATCGAACACCGCATTATCCGCTGGCTCAAAGTGCCCGCAACCACCGGCAAACGGCGCGCCTAGCCAGTGTTCTGCATGCCGTGCGCGATCCCATTGACGCTGACGAGAAGCGCCTGATACACGGCATCGTCACTGCGATCGCTCTCCCGCCATCGGCGCAGCAAATCGATCTGCAGCAGACTCATCGGATCGACGTACGGATTTCGCAAACGTATAGCCCGTCGCAGCGTACGCGCGTCCTCGAGCAAGCGCGTCTGCCCTTTCGCATCGAGCACACTCTTGACGGCGCTGTCGAACTCGGCGCGTATCCGCGGGAAGAACTTCGCGTGCAACGGTCCTGCAAGTTCCGAGTATCGCTCCGCGATATCGATATCGACCTTCGCGAGTACAATCTCGACGTCGGCAAGCAACGAGCCGAAGAACGGCCAGTCGCGCGCTAGATCCGTGATGGCGTCCTCGCCGAACGCGTCTGTTGCGGCAACGATGCCGGCACCGATCCCAAACCAGCCCGGCAACAGAAGCCGGGTTTGCGTCCATGCGAAAACCCAAGGAATCGCCCGCAGGTCTTCTATGTCACCACTGTCGGAGCGCGACGCGGGCCGAGAGCCGAGACCTAAGCCTTCGATGACATCGATCGGCGTGGCCTTGCGAAAGTACTCGGCGAAATGCGGCGATTCGTAGACGAGCTGCTGATAGGCCTCGCGACTCGCCTCGGCGATGAGGTCCATGATCGCGTGGTGCTGACGACGCGCGAGACTGGCGGACGCCTCGTTGGCACTGACCCACAGTACGGAGCTCAGCATCTGCTCCAAGGAGCGCATCGCGATGCCGCGCAAACCGTACCGTGCGTTGATGACCTCTCCCTGCTCGGTCATACGAAACCGGCCCGCAATGGCGCCGGCCGGCGCCGATCGTATCGATTCGTGGACACGGCCACCGCCGCGGCTCACGGTGCCGCCGCGGCCGTGAAAAAGCGTGAGCTTCACGTCGAGGCTGCCGATCGTCTCGACGAGCGCCTCTTGCGCTTTACGCAGCGTCCAGCTTGCGGCGGCAAGACCGCCGTCCTTGTTGCTGTCCGAGTAACCGACCATGACCATCTGCTGTGAGCCGCGGCGCTCGAGATGCGTGCGGTAGTGCTCATCGGAGAGCAGCTTGCGCATGATGCCGGCAGCGTTCTGGAGATCCTCGACCGTCTCGAACAGCGGCACGACGTCCAGCGGCACGGGCGTGCCTTTCGGCGCGAGATCGCCCCATTTTGCGAGCAGAAGAACCGACAGCACGTCGTCGGCTCCGTGTGCCATGCTCACGATATAGGGTCCGATCGCGTGCGGGCCGTACTTGCGCCGGCAATGCGCGATCGCCTGAAAAACGGCCAACGTACGCCGGCCTTCCGATGACAGGCTCCCCAGGGGCGACTCGCGACGGTCCAGTGCCTCTTGCAAGCGCGCTGTGCGCTCCTCGCTCGTCCAGCGCAACCAGTCATTCTCCTGTAACGCCTCACCGACGACCCTGCGATGGACGAGCGCGTTCTGCCGGATATCCAACGTCGCGATGTGAAAACCGAACGTGTCTATACGCCTCAGCAGTCGCTCGACCGCAAACAGGCCGCCATGGCGCCCCTTGTTGGCCCGCAGGCTGTCCGCGATACGCCGAACGTCGTCGCTGAACTCTTCAGCCGACTCGTAAGGAAACGCCGCATCGTCGAACGTTGCTTGAAGCCGCGCACCGACGAGGCGCAGAAACACGCGATACGGCATCTCGCGATGGCGCGCCGGCACAGCGTGCGCGGCCTTACTGAAATGTCGTTGGTAGAGCGCAGTCTGCGCGAGGACCTCGTCGCTGACGCTGATGCGCGACTCAGTTTGACTCAAGTGGTCTGCTAGCCGCCGACATTCGGCATAATAGAGATTGAGCACCAACGATCGCTGCCGCGCCAGGGACTCGCGAACGCTCTTCGCCGTCACGTTCGGATTGCCGTCCATATCGCCGCCGACCCATGAGCCGAAACGCACGAGCGGTGGCAGCTTTATGCGTGCGCCGTAATCCGGGTACACGGCTGCGAAGGCCTGCTCGAGCCCTTCGTAGAACGGCGGAATCATGCGGTAGATGATGTCCGTGAGAAAGAACAACACGTGCTCGGCCTCGTCACCGACCGTGAGACTCGAGCCGGGATGCTCCTCGGTCTGCCAGCCCGTTGTCATCTCCATGCGAATCTGGCCCAGCGCCGCCTGCTCCTCCTGCGGCGACATGTATGGATCCAGCGTTTCCATGAGATGCCGCGCGATGCGCTGCTGCTTGCGCAGCAGCGTCCGGCGAGTCGCTTCGGTCGGGTGCGCCGTGAACACAGGCTCGACGCAAAGCGTCGCGAGCAATTCCTCGGCGGCACCAGGGCCGAGACCCGCGGCCTTGAGCTTCATGAGCGTGTCTTCGAATCCCATCGGCTGCGGCGTGGTCGTATCGCGCAAATACGCCCGGCGGCGGCGAATCCGGTGAACCTTCTCGGCCATGTTGACCATTTGAAAGTAAGTCGAGAAAGCTCGGATGAAATCACGCGCGGCCGCGGGTGCGAGCGCGCGTAGCAACGTCTGCAGCTCCGCGAGCGCATCCCCGTCGCCTTCGCGATGGGCGATCGCGGCGCGGCGCGCTGCCTCGACGATATCGAACAGACCCTCGCCGCCTTGCTCCTTGACGAGGTCGCCGACGAGCTCACCGAGCCGATGCACATCCTCGCGCAGCGCCTGCTCCTTCTCCTCGAAAAAGATTTTGCTGCGGCGAGTTGCTTGTGAGGACGTCCTAGCCACGGCTTCTCCTAACGGTAGCCTCGGGCCTGCAGCTCGAACAGGCGTGCGTACTGGCCGCCGAGCGCAACTAGCTCTTCGTGACTGCCACGTTCGATGATCTGCCCTTGATCCATGACGACGATGAGATCCGCCTGCCTGACGGTCGAGAACCGGTGTGAGATCAGCACGACTATTTTAGCCTGTGTCAGCGACTGGAAGTGCTCGAAAACATCCGCCTCGGTTTCTGCGTCCATGGCCGCGGTCGGCTCGTCGAGAACGAGGATCTCGGCGCCCTGGCGCATAAAGGCGCGCGACAATGCGATGCGCTGCCATTCCCCGCCGGAGAGCTCCTGGCCCTGATGGAACCAGCGTCCGAGCTGCGTATGGTATCCCTCGGGTAGCTTCTCGATGAAGTTGGCCGCCTGACCTAGTTGCGCAGCCTCGGCCCAGCCGGCCGCATCGTGCAGTCTCGGCTCGTCACCAACCCCGATATTCTCGCCGACCTCCAGCTGATAGCGATTGAAATCCTGGAAGATGATGCCGATACGCTTGCGTAGTAACTCGGCGTCCCAGTCCTCGAGATTTCTGCCCTCGTACAGAATACGACCCTCGTCGACGGGATAAAGACCGGCGAGCAGCTTGATCAGCGTCGTTTTTCCCGAGCCGTTGCGCCCCACGACTCCGACGCTCTGACCCGGCGTTAGCGTGAGGCTGAGGTCGCGCACGGCCGGTCGGCTCGCGCCAGGATAGGTGAAGCTAACGTGCTCGAACACGACACCGGCGGACGGCTCCGGACCGTGCGCCGAGGCACCGGCCCATGCCAACGTCGGTTGCTCGAGGTACTCGTACAGGTTCGACAGATACAGGTTGTCCTCGTACAAGCCGCCGATCGCCCCGAGCATAGCGGAGACCGATGATTGCCCCTGCTTGAAGACGACCAGATACATTGTCATTTGGCCGAGGCTGATGGTGCCCTGAATCGTCGCGACGGCGATCCAAGCGTAGGCGCCGTAGAAGGCGGCGTTGCTGATCAGGCCGAGCACGAGGCCCCAGCCGTCCTGGCGCCGCGTCAGCCGACGCTCATCCTCGAACAGCGCCTGAAATATCTTCTTGTAGCGCCGCAAAAGCTCGGTACCAAGCTGAAAGAGCTTGATCTCCTTCGCATGATCCTCGCGCGCGAGCACCATCTCGAGATAGAGCAACTTGCGCCGTTCCGCCGAACGATGGCGGAACATACGAAATCTCTCGCCGGAGAAATACGTCTCAGCGATGAACGCCGGCAGGCCGGCGGCGATGAGCACGAGCACAGCCCAGCCCGAGAACTGCAGCAATAACGTCGCATAACTCGCGAGCGAGATACCATGCTGGAGCAAGTTGAACGTGCGCGTTACGAGACTCAACGGCCGACTCGAGGCCTCTTGCCGAGCGCGATTGAGCTTGTCGTAGAACTCCGAGTCCTCGAACTGGGCGAGCTCCAGAGTCAACGCTTTCTCCAGGATCAACGTGTTGACGCTCTGGCTCAATAGGACCCTGAGCAGCGTCTGACAGTAGCCGATGCCTCGCTGCGTCGCCGCCATGCCCGCAACCAGGAGGCCCTCGATCGCGACGAACCACATGACACCTGCGTAGTCAGGTGCGCCGCCCGCCGAGCTAACGGCAATCGCCGCAACGACCGAATCGACAATGAGCTTACCGACATAGGCGATACCAGCAGGCAACACGCCCGCCGTGAGCGTCAGCACGGCGAGCGCGACCGTTAGTCTTTGATCGGTCGACCACACGAGCTCGATGGCCCGGCGCCCGTATCGAAATACGCCGAGGTAGCTGTCTAGCTGGACGGAGGAGTTGGGAGAATCTCTGAGCATTGTGACGGCCTTGGCCCTCCGCGCGAGAGACGCGTGCCTCGGCCCGCGCCATGGTAGCGCCTCGGCGCCACCTGCCGCCAATGGGTGCTAGGATACGCGTGGGGTTCGAATGCCAATCACAACAAAGACCAAGGACTAACGAGCTCTCATGGCGAGCCTACCTGGCGCTCACGGCGTATTCGTCCTGCTGCTCACCATTGTCGCGCTCTATCTGTTTACGCGTGACAAGCTGCCGCTCGAAGCGTCAGCCCTGACGATTCTCGTCATCCTGCTCGTCGTATTTGAAGTATTCCCCTACGAAACCGGCGGTGTGCGCCTCGTACCGACGAGCTTTCTGTCCGGCTTCGGTCACGAGGCGCTGATCACGATCTGTGCTCTGATGATCATTGGTACGGGCCTGGAGGTTACCGGCGCTCTGCAACCCCTCGCCGCAAGCCTGGCGAAGGCATGGACTGCGAAGCCGCGGCTCGCGAGCCTAGCGACGCTTGCGATCAGCGGCGTGCTCAGCGCATTTCTCAACAACACACCCATCGTCGTCATGCTGCTGCCGATGCTCGTCGGCGTGGCGTTACGCAACAAGCTCGCACCCTCCTCGCTGCTGATGCCTGTCGGTTTTGCGACGCTCGTCGGCGGGATGGCGACGACCATCGGCACGTCGACGAATCTGCTCGTCGTCGCGATCGCGGCGGACCTCGGCATCGAGCCGTTCGGGATGTTTGATTTTACCTTTCCCGTGGTCCTCGTCGGCTCGGTCGGCGTGCTGTATCTGTGGCTCGTCGCGCCGCGGCTGCTGCCGGAGCGTGAGCAGCCGCTCTCCGACCGCGCGCCGCGCGTCTTCAACGCGATGCTGCATATCAACGACACGAGCAAAGCCTGTGGCCTGAGCTTCGCAGAATGTCTCTCCCTGACGAGCAACGAGATGCGCGTCGATCGGATCGAGCGTGGCGAAGGCTTGTCCGTAACGAAGCTGCCGTCGGTGACGATCGGCGCCGGCGACCGCCTCGCCGTGCGCGACACACCCGAACGCCTCAAGGAATTCGAGAAAGAGCTCGGCGCAAAGCTTTACAGCGAAACGGGTATCGAGGGCATCGGCGATGCCCGTGCCGCAGCCGAACAGCAGTTTCTCGCCGAGATCGTCGTCACGCGCGGTTCTCTTTTGCACCGCGGCACGTTGACGAGCACGCGGTTCGCGCAACGCACAGGCCTGATTCCGCTCGCGATGCACCGCGCCCGTGGCCCCGACATGGAAGAGATTAGCGGCAACATCGAGACGATTCGCTTGCGCGCCGGGGACGTCGTGCTCGTCCAGGGAACGCGAGTACAACTGGAATCACTGAAAGGCTCGGGGACGGCGCTGGTCCTCGACGGCACGACCGACCTACCGACCACTCATCGGGCGAACCGTGCGTTGGCGATCATGGCGCTCGTCGTGCTGGCCGCTGCGCTCGGTGTCCTGCCGATCTCGATCAGCGCCCTGAGCGGCGTCGGTGCCATGCTCGCCACGCGCTGCCTGTCCTGGCAGGACATCGCCAAATCCCTGTCCGCGCAAGTCGTCATGATCATCGTCGCAAGCCTCGCGCTCGGCATCGCGCTGACGGAGACAGGCGGCGCCTTGTTCATCGCCCAATCTTTCGTCAACGCCGTCAGCATCCTGCCGACGAATTTCGTTTTGAGCGCCCTCATGCTCGTCATGGCCGTGCTCACGAACGTAGTCTCTAACACTGCGGCCGGCGTGATAGGCACGCCGATTGCCATCCAGGTCGCCAGGGAACTCGGCGTAGATCCCGAGCCGTTTATTCTCGCGGTAATCTTCGGCGCGAACATGAGCTATGCGACGCCGTTCGGCTACCAAACAAACTTGCTGATACTGTCGGCAGGCGGCTATAAGTTCACGGATTTCCTACGCGCCGGCGTGCCGTTGACCGTGATTATGTGGCTCGGCTTCTCGATCGTGCTGCCCTGGATGTACGGTCTCTAGAAGGCCTGCACGCGGCGTATCAGCTTGACCCTCGGGGAGCCTAGAGGCCATACTTCCGGCCCATGCGTCGCTCCACCCGCACATTGTCCGAGCCAGGCCGCTGGTGGCGTATGCCCACTGCGGAGAGGGTGTCGAGCGCCTAGGTTAGAGCGCGTCCGTTTAGAACTAAGACAAGCCCATCTCCGCCCCGACGGAGATGGGCTTTTTTATTGGAGGCTGACAGGTTCCAGTTATGCAAGCGCCGTTCGACATTCCGGCCGACCTCGACACGCCGGTATCCGCGTACATCAAGCTCGGGCCGTTCGAGCCCTGCTTTCTACTCGAGAGCGTGGAGGGCGGAGAGCGCCTGGCCCGGTATTCCTTCATCGGTCTCGGCACAAGCGTCGAGATCGAGCTCACGAGCGAGCGGCTGCGGCTCAACGGTCAGGACGCCGCACGCCCCGAGAACGGAGCGGCTTGGCTCGATCTGTTACGCGGCGCGTTGGCCGACAGCCCGCAGCTCACGCCGGCCATCAAGGGCCTGCCATTCGGCGGCGGTCTCGTCGGCGCGGCCGGCTACGATCTCGTGCGCTACTTCGAGAAGCTACCCGCGAACCACAGCGAGCCAAAAGCGCTGCCATTGGCGGCATTCGTTGCGCCTCGGTCGTTACTGATCTTCGACCATCTGACGCG
Source organism: Gammaproteobacteria bacterium (assembly GCA_029864465.1). Classification (GTDB taxonomy): domain Bacteria; phylum Pseudomonadota; class Gammaproteobacteria; order Steroidobacterales; family Rariloculaceae; genus JAHEEM01. Next base: position 14,238 of record JAOTTJ010000040.1, read on the forward strand.
CCGCGCCGCTCTGCTGCACTCCGGCTCCGACGCCGAGCGACACGCGCTGCGCGCCGACATCATCACAGCTTTGCGCGGCGGCATTCAGGAGAGCGCGCGATCCGGCTCGGGATTCTCGCCAGCCGAGGCCAGCCTGACGCCCGAGGAATTCATGGCCGGCGTCGGACGTTGCAAAGACCACATCACGGCTGGCGACATTTATCAGATCGTCTTGTCGGTCCGCTTTCACGGCCGCACCGAGCTCGACCCGTTTCAATGCTACCGGGCCTTGAGGCTGCTGAATCCATCGCCATACATGTATTACTTCGAGCTCGGCGAGATAAAGGTCGCCGGCTCTTCGCCCGAAGCACTCGTCAGACTTGACGGACGCAATGCCTCGCTGCGTCCTATCGCCGGCACGCGTCCACGCGGCCGCACAGACGAGGAGGATCTTGCCCTGGAGGAGGAACTGCTCGCCGACCCGAAGGAGAACGCCGAGCACGTCATGCTCGTCGATCTCGCGAGAAACGATCTCGGCCGGGTAGCGCGTGCCGGCTCAGTGCACGTCGACCCGTATCGCAAGATCGAGCGCTACAGTCATGTCATGCACATCGTCAGCGGCGTGCAGGGCGATCTCGAAGAGTCGAAAGATGCGTTCGATCTCTTCGCAGCTGCCTTCCCGGCGGGCACGCTCGTTGGCGCGCCGAAAGTCCGCGCCATGGAGCTCATCGCCGAGTTCGAGCCCGTCGGACGCGGGCTCTACGGCGGCACGGTCGGCTATTTCGCCAAGAACGGCAACATGGATCAGGCCATCACGATCAGAACGATGGTCTTCAACGGTGACGAGTACAGCTTCCAGGCCGGCGCGGGCATTGTCGCCGACAGCGACCCACGCAGTGAGCACGAGGAAGTTCTCGCCAAGAGCGCGATCCTTCGCCGCGCGCTAGAGATCGCCGAGGAAGGGCTATGACGCCGCGACTGTTGTTGATCGACAACTATGACTCGTTTACGTACAACCTCGTGCAAGCTTTTCTCGTGCTCGGTGCCGACGTTCGGGTCTTTCGCAATGATGCGATCGATCGCGAGACCGCATTGGCTCTCGAGCCAACACACTTGGTGATCTCACCCGGACCGGGGCGTCCCGAGAACGCCGGCGTGTCACTGCAGATGATCGACTGCTTCGCCCAGACGATCCCGGTGCTCGGCGTGTGCCTGGGCCATCAGTCGATCGTCGAGCATTTCGGCGGCAAGGTCATCGGCGCAGGCAGCCTGACGCACGGCAAGAGCTCCGCGGTCAGCCACGATGGACAGGGTATCTATCGCGGCCTGCCGAATCCGGTCGAAGCGGGTCGGTATCACTCGCTTGCGGCCGACAAGACCTGCATCCCGGCAATCCTCGAGATAACAGCCAGAACCGAGGATGGCGAGATTATGGGCGTGCGGCACAAGCATCTCGCCGTCGAGGGCGTTCAGTTCCACCCCGAGAGCGTGCTGACGCCCGACGGCCCGAAGCTCATGGAAAATTTTCTGTACCCGCAGCGCATGCAATAGCGTAAGAGGACTCGGCTATGGCCCAACAAGCAACCCGATATCTGGAACGATTACTCGCCAGAGAAGACCTCGACGAAGCTGAGGCAGCCGACGCGCTCAAGGCCATGGCCGAGGGCAGCGTCGATCCGGCCGTCGCGGGCGGCCTGCTGATCGCGCTGCGGTGCAAGGGCGAGGCCGCCGCAGAAATCCGGGGTTTCGCAACTGCCATGCGCGAGCTCGCCCGGCGCCCGGCCATTCCGGCCGGTGAACCGTATGTCGACATCGTTGGTACGGGCGGCGACAGCTCCGGAAGCCTGAACCTTTCCACGGGCGCAGCGCTTCTGGCTGCGGCGAGCGGGCTCAAGGTCGTCAAGCATGGCAACCGATCGATCTCGAGCCGCTGTGGCAGCGCTGACGTGCTGGCCGCCCTCGGATTGAAGATTCCGCTGGACGAGCGCGAGGCCGCCACCTGCCTCGACACGCTGGGCTTCACCTTCCTATTCGCACCGCACTATCACCCGGCGATGAAAAACATCGGCCCAGT
>JAOTTJ010000314.1 GCA_029864465.1 Gammaproteobacteria bacterium
CGAGCCGAAGCCGCCACCGCAAGTCTCGGCAATTACGACTAGATCGCTCGGCTCGATACCGATCATTCCGGCCAGGTAGGGAACGATAGCCGTATGGCTCTGAGAGGAGATGTGCGCGAAGCACTTGCCGTTCTCCCAATAGGCCATGCACGTTCGCGGTTCCATCGAATGATGGGCCGTGCTCGCCGTGACGAAAGTCTCGTCGAGGACGAGCGTGGCGCGTGCAAAGCCGTCTTCGATGTCGCCGAACGACCACTCGGCGATAGGCTCGCCGAGCGGGAGCTGGTAGCCGTCCTCGACTGCAGCAAAGTCTCGGGCCGACCACTTGATATGCCGGATCGTCGGCGAGCCGAGGTTGTAGTTGTCGATGGCGTTGCCTTCGGACCTGGCATCGGGTCCGCCGGGATAGAGGCTTTCCAACGGGTCGACGGTAAAGGGCAGCGGCTCGAGATCGAAGGCAATCTGCTCGACAGCATTCTCAGCCGTCGTCTCGTCTATGGCCGCGACGGCGAGAATCGGTGCGCCCACGTACATCGGCTCGTTGGTCAGGATCAGATGCTCGGGTGCGGGCAGATCCGGCAGTTCGTCGGCGGTCAGCACGGCGTATACGCCGTCCATGGCCAGCGCCGCCGTCGCATCGATGTTCGAGATCCGGCCGTGGGGTACCGGGCTCGTCAGGAGCTTGCAGAACGCCATGCCCTCGGCGCGAAAATCCTCGGCGTACTTTGCTCTGCCCGTGACCTTTCCATGCACATCCGCAGGAGTGAAATCCTTGCCCAAGAGGTGGTATGCCATGTCGTCTTTTCCCCCTGGCCGCTGCCGTAGCGCCCTGGCGATAGTCTACTAGGATTCGCGCAAGCTTTGATCCTGTCCGGCGCCCCGATACGCGCAGTATTTTCTGGCGGCCGAGCTGCTGTCTAGTTTCCTCAGTTGTCTTCTTCCATACTCGATCGTGTTTTCAATAGAGGTCCTGTCGGACCACGATGTTCAGGAGCATCAACCATGAACTTTTCGAAGATATTACGCCGTACCTGTCTTTTCGCTATGACGATGGGAGTGACGTTGACTATTGCTGCCTGTGGCTCTGGCGGAGCGGCATTCGAGTACCTCCACCTCCCGGGTACAGAAGCCGCTGAGGGCGCCAACATGCCTTACTCGTCCGCGATCAAAGTGACGGGAGGCACGATTCTGTTTCTATCGGGCACGAGCGGTGCACCCGTGCCGCACAGTCATCCACATGATCCGACAGAGTTCGATCACTTGGACTTCGGCGCGCCGGCTCAGGCCGAACGGGTCATGGAACGGATTAAGCTCACAGTCGAGGCAGCCGGTGGCGACATTACCGATGTGATTCAGGTTACGCGTTTCGTCGTGGATGTCGCCGCTAACCAGGATGCGATCAACGAGGTCATGAATCGCTACTGGGGACCAGATCATCGTCCGGCGACGACGACTGTTGAGATCGTTCGAGTTGCAGCCGATCCGCGGTTCATCTTCGAGGCCGAAGCCGTCGCAGTCATACCTGATTGAGTCACCCTCTTTTTATAGGCTAAGCTCGGGTTGGCGAGAACGACAAACTCTAACGATGGAGTCAGAACAATGGCCAGTCTAAGATATCTCTTGCTTCTGTCTTTTTGCCTGATTCTTGCGGACTCAGCAGTGAGTCAGGGCTCGAATCCGCGGCAGATCGCGGACGGGATCTATAGCTACCAGGGCCCGACGGGCTACATCTCGATGTTCGTAGTGACCGGCGATGGGGTCATCGCTGTAGATCCGATCAATACGGGTCATGCGGAGGGTCTCGTTGCGGCCATCGAGGCGACGACGAACCAGCCGATCCGCTACCTCGTGCACACGCACAATCACTGGGATCACTCCGGCGGCGGGAAGGTTTTCAAGGACGAGGGCGCAACGGTCATCGCTCATGTCGATGCGTACAACTGGATGAAAGCGAATCCGCATCCAGACATGGCGCTGCCGGATGAGAGCTGGGGCGGCTCCGAAAAGCACATCGTGCTGGGTGACAAAACGCTGCAACTCAATCATTTCGGCGCCAGCCATGGGCATGGAATGACGATTCCCGTAGTCGCGGGCGAGCGGGTCGGCTATATCGCCGATCTCGTGGCACCGAACCGGCTCCCGTTCTTTTTCATGCCGGATTTCACGGTCGCGGAACTGGAGCGGACGCTCGGAGAGATCCTGAACCTGGACATGGATAGGGTCGTGTATACACACAACGCCAACTCCGATCCGCTCGCGGGTGGTAGCAGGCAGGACGTCGCCGATACGCTTGCGTATCTGCAGGACCTGCGTGCGGCGCTCGCAGCAGAGATCGCGAGCGGAACGCCGCCGCGCTTGGCCTCTGATGCGGTTCGACTGCCCAAGTACGAGGATTGGGCGATGTACGATCAGTGGCTCGCCCTGAATGCGTGGAAGATCTGGCTCGAAGGGCATCTGGGTCCGTTTTAGCCGAGATACGGCCTTAGAAGAAGGCGCTATGGCATTGAATCGCAGAGAATTTATCGGGACCAGCTCAGCGGCCGTTGCGTTGTTTCTAAGTCAACGCGGTCTGGCCCAGCCGGCCGATCCGACGGATCTGGGGATCGCCGAGGCGGGTCCGTTGATCCGCTCGGGCGATCTGTCACCCGTGGATCTCGTGCAAGCGTATCTTGAGCGTATCGCTCGCCTCGACGGGCAACTCAACGCGTTCATTACACTCACGGACGAGAGCGCCTTATCCCGGGCGCGAGAGCTCGAGGCCGAGCTTGCGCGCGGCGGGTGGCGTGGTCCACTGCACGGTATTCCGATTGCGCTCAAGGACAACATCGATACGGCCGGCGTGCTGACGACGGCCGGCAGCGCGCTCTTCGCGAATCGAACGCCGGATGAAGACGCTGCGGCTGTTACACGGCTCGAGGAAGCCGGTGCGATCATTCTCGGCAAGACCAATATGCACGAGTTCGCCTATGGCGCGAGCTCCGCAGTCACGCATTACGGACCGGTGCATAATCCCTGGGATCTGGGTCGAATCCCGGGAGGATCATCGGGTGGCTCGGCAGCCGCCGTCGCGGCGAGATTGTGTGCCGGTGCGTTGGGAACGGATACGGGCGGATCCATTCGTATGCCAGCCGCTTATTGCGGGATCGTGGGTCTGAAGCCGACCTACGGGCTTGCGAGCATCCGCGGCATCATCCCGCTCAGCGTGTCACTCGATCACGTCGGGCCGATGTGTCGTACGGTTGCTGATGCGGCGATCATGTTGCAGGCGCTCGTGGGATACGATCCGCGCGACATCGCAAGCATTCGAACGAGCGTCCCCGATTACTCGAGCGCGCTGCAACGTACCACCTCGAATATGCGCCTGGGCGTGCCGCGCAACTTGTTCTATGAAGACGTGGACGTCGAGATACTCGATGGCGTCGAGCGCGCGCTCGATGTCCTGCGGGGGCTGACCGCGAGCACCACGGATATCGAGCTGCCGCCACTTCCCCAAGCGCGTCCCGTGTTAGTCGAGTCTTACGCCTATCATGCCGGCTATCTGGAAGCGTCTCCAGATCTGTACGATGCGGCGACACGCGAGCAGATCCTCCGCGGCGTTGGCATTTCCGCCAAGGACTATGCCGAATCACTGTATCAAGTCGAATTGAGCAGGAAGGCCATCGACGCGGTATTCGACGATGTGGATCTGTTGATCACACCAACGATGGCGCGCCTACCCGTCGATATCGAGACGGCATTGGCGGCACCCGTCGAAATCAATCCAACGCTGATTCGTAACGCATCGCCGTTCAACACCTATGGTGTCCCGACGATTTCGATACCGTGCGGCTTCAGCAACGATGGCCTGCCCGTTGGACTCCAGATCGCTGGGCGGAGTCTCAATGAGCTCGATGTGCTGGCGCTCGCACATGCCTACGAGCAGGCAACGGACTGGCACGAGACCGTGCCACCGGTGGGCTGAGCGTTGCAGCTGGCGACGGTCGCGTGGCCTGCGCGCATGGTCGCGA
>JAOTTJ010000041.1 GCA_029864465.1 Gammaproteobacteria bacterium
GGACCCGGAGACGATCAGAATTAGCAGGAAGACAAATGTTACGGTGCGCAGGACTTCGATGAATTTCTCCGCTTTATCCTGCAACCTGGACCTGATGAACATTCCGATCGCGACGGGAACGACCGTGAGCTTCGCGAGCATCCACATGAGCTGGCCGACGGGCAAGTCGATCGCCGTGCCCGCCTCGAGGAAATAGTCGAGCGCCAGGAAAGTGATCAGCGGCACTGTGAAGATCGTGATGAAGCTCGTGACCGCCGTTAGCGTCACTGACAGGGCCACATCGCCGCGGCTCGCAAAAGAGTACGCGTTCGAGGTAACACCGCCCGGGCAGGCTGCGAGCACGAGCGCGCCGATAGCAATCGCCGGCGTCGGGGCGAACGCCACGCATAATCCGAAGGCCAGGATCGGCAGCAGGACGAGCTGACCCGCAAGCCCGACGGACACAGCCTTGGGCATAATGAAGATGTTTTTGATGTCCCGCGGCGTGAGCGCGAGGCCTAAGCCGAGCATGACGACCCAGAGCCCGACCGGGATGACATCTGTGTAAAAGAAGGCGACTAAGTCCACGTCCAGATCCTTCAGGCCAGTCCGGCGACCGCTCGACCTCGAGCAATTCCGCCGATGTTCGCACAGATAGTGCCCGCATTCGGGCCGAAACGCACGCTGCCGCCGCCGACCGCATCTGGGTGCTGATGGGACTGGCAGGCCATAGCCATTCCGGCGCGGCATCGAGCCGCAGCGGCCGGTGACATTTTCACCGCCTGTGGTAACGTAGACGAGGAGAATGCCGCCGAAAATAATACGGGGGGACCGGCGTGACCAAGAAGCACTCGATACTCGATAGGGAAGGCCTAAAGCCCGCAGCGGCCAATGGTCTGTTCGACCGGCGGGCATTTTTTAAGGGTGGGGCCGCGCTCGCAACGGCGATGACCGGCTACACGATCGGCAACTCGGCCGCAGCGCAGCAGCTCGTCGACGACCCGTGGAGCCGCGGGATCGGCAATCGGGTCCAGGCCTATGGAACGCCGTCGCGTTTCGAGAGCGGCGTGGCGCGTATTCTGAGCAACCCGAATGCGGAGCCTCGTACGCAACACGGGCGCACGCCGCATCACCTCATCAATGGCACATTCACGCCGAACGGTCTGCATTTTGTGATCTCGCACACGGGCAACCCGGATATCGACCCTTCCGCGCACAAACTCGTCATTCATGGCCTCGTCGAGCGTCCGCTCGTGTTCACGCTCGATGCGCTCGCGCGCTATCCGATGGTCTCGCGCATGACATTCCTCGAGTGTGGCGGCAACAGCGCGGCGCTGTGGTCGCCCGAGCCTTTGCAGAACACGGCGCAAGAGATCCACGGACTCGTTTCTTGTGCCGAATACACGGGAGTCCTTCTGTCGACGTTGCTCGAGGAAACCGGCATCGACCCGCGTGCGAAGTGGTTCATTGCCGAGGGCGCCGATGCTTCGGCTCTGCACCGCAGCGTGCCGCTGCACAAGGCGCTCGACGATGCGATGATCGCGCTGTATCAGAACGGCGAGCGGATCATGCCTGGAAACGGCTATCCGATGCGGTTATTGCTACCGGGCTGGGAAGGCAACATGAACGTCAAATGGTTGCGGCGCATCGAGCTGACCGACGAGCCGGCCCTGGGTTTCTACGAAGCGCGCACCTACACGCCGATATTGCCGGACGGCTCGGCGTACAGCTACTACTTCCTGCAAGAGGTGAAATCCTTCATTACTCATCCGTCGCCTGGCCTCGCCCTGAGCGGCGCGGGTCTCTATGAGATCTCCGGCGTCGCGTACTCGGCCAACGGTCGTATCGCGCGGGTCATGGTCTCCGCTGACGGTGGCCAGAGCTGGGCTGAAGCCGCGTTACAGGATCCGGTGCTGCCGAAGGCGTTCACGCGTTTCCGCGCGCCGTGGCGTTGGGACGGCGGCCCGGCCGTGTTGCAGAGTCGCGCCTGGGACGAGGCCGGCAACGTGCAGCCGACGCGCGCCGAGCTCATCTCGCGGCGAGGCGAAGCGAGCAGAGTGCCGCGGAGCCCGTTCGCGTTTCCGAGCCAGCACTACAACGGGCCGACGAGCTGGCGCGTCGGTGAGGACGGGGAGGTGACGAATGTCTATGCGTAGTACGCAACGACTCGCAACGCTTGTCGTGCTTGCCTCGGCCGCGTTCGCCGCATCGGCACAAGGCCCCGGGCTCGGCATTCCGATCCGCGAGGCAGACGTCGCCGCCTGGGACATCACCGTTTTTCCGAGCGGGGCGAATCTGCCATCCGGCCGCGGCACGGCCGCAGAGGGGGCGGTGATCTATGCGCAGCAGTGTGCGGCCTGCCACGGCGTCAACGGCGAGGGCGGTCTCGCGGCACCGGTCGTAGGCGGTGATCCCTTGACGAATGGTATCGACACGCCCAAGAGGATCAAGAATTTCTGGGCGAGTGCGACGACGTTGTTCGACTTCACGCGCCGGCAGATGCCGCTGTATACGCCGCGTACGCTCACGGACGATCAGGTTTACGCGCTCACGGCCTATCTGCTCGCGATCAACGACATCATTGACGAAGACACGGTTATGAATGCCGAGACGCTGATGCAGGTGCAAATGCCGAACCGCAACGGTTTCAAGCCGCGGTTTCCGGCAATGATGCCTTAGGTATTGCCTAATAGGATGCGCACTCTCTCGCCGAAAGTCTGAGATCGTGCGCGGAGTCTGACTGGATAAGAACGGAGATTGGCATGAATAGAGTGACGACGAGTTATCGCGCAGCTGCCGAAGCGTCCGTGTTGATGGCGTTGAGTTTGCTGCTGGTCGCATGCGGTCAGCCGGCCACCGAGCCAGAGCCGATGCAGGAAACAGCGCCACCGCCGCCTGCTTCGACGGCAACGGCCTACACGGGCGCGCGAGTGATCGTCGGTAACGGTAACGTAATCGAGAACGCGACCTTCGTCGTCGATAACGGCGAGTTTACGGCCGTCGGCGCAGCGGGTTCGGTCAGCGCACCTGCCGGCGCGGCCGAAGTGGACTTGAGTGGTATGACAGTCATGCCGATGATCATCGATTCGCACGTGCATACCACGTTGTCGGTGGAGGGCTTGACACAAGATATGCAGCGACGTGCAGTCATGGGCGTCAGCGCGGCGCTGAGCATGGGGCGCGATGCGTATGATGAGCTACTGGCTTTGCGCGACAATCCTCCGCCGATGGCTGCGCGATTCCGCACGGCCGGTCGTGGTATCAGTCGGCCGGAGCCAGGTCGCCCGACGGAACCCCATTGGGTCGATACGACGGACGAGGCCCGCGAGGCCGTACGCACTGAAGCGGCTCGTCGTGTCGACATCATCAAAGTCTGGGTCGACGATCGCGACGGTCAGTATCCGAAGATCACGCCTGAGCTCTTCGCGGCAATCATCGACGAGGCTCATCTGTATGGTCTCAGGGTTGCTGCGCACATCTTCACGCTCGAGGATGGGAAGGATCTCGTCGCAGCGGGCGTCGATGTGCTCGCGCATGGCGTTCGCGATCGCGATATCGACGATGAGTTCGTCGAGGCCGTGCGGGCGCATCCGGAGCTCATCATGATTCCGAACTTGCCCGAGCGCGGCGTGCCGACAGATTTGAGCTGGCTCGAGGGTTTGATGCCGGCGGATGAGCTCGCTGCGGTACAGGCCGGAAATGTCATGGATACCGACGCCCAGGAGGCCTACGGTATTCAGGCGCGCAACCTGGCTCGGTTAGACGACGCCGGGATGCGGATCGCGATGGGTACTGACGGCAACGTTTACTGGGGTGCGCATATCGAGATGGAAGACATGGTTGTTGCCGGTATGTCGCCGGCCGATGTGCTCGTCTCGGCAACCAGCGTTGGCGCGGATGTCGTGGGGATCGAAGATGCCGGCACGATCGAGCCCGGCAAGTACGCCGATTTCATCGTGCTCGAGGCGAACCCGATCGAAGACATCAGAAACACGCGCCGGATCGCCGATGTCTATTTCGGCGGTCAGGTCGTAGATAGGACGCTCTGAAACTTTCGACCGCCTTCGCGGTCGAGTCGTTCGAGCGTGAAGCGTTCTTGCGGTGGCGCGCAGGCCCATAGTGGTCTGCGCGTCAGCGCGTTCGGTTCGATCGTTGATTCAGTCTATAGTGCGTTGCATTATCGTTGCGCGCGCTTCTTTAGCTAGGAAACCGATCGGCTCTCGAGTTGTAATGCACTCGCGTTTCCTCGCGTAAATACCCATCTCGGTCGGCGGTCTGCTCACGTTGCACGTCGCCCTTGGCGATCAGAAACGTCTTCTAAAAGTCATCGCCATTGACGTTACGTTAAGTCCGTCCGCAGCTGCTCGCGTCCTATGGGGCGGATCTGAGGCGTGGTTCACACACTACGTTCAGCATTTCGTCAAAACTTACTCTAGCTCGCGATTGTGCCGATCGTTGTATCGGCCGAACGCGCGAGCAGGAGTGCCGTACACCTAGCACATACCTCATAGTTAATCAGAGCGATCAGAAATGCCGAAACTCATCCGAGTCGTATTAGTCATCTCGATAGGCGTGTTCTGTTGGTCACCGGGCTGGGCACAAGAGCTGTCTGGAGAGGAAATGAGAAGCCTCGACGGGCAAGTGCAGGAGATCAAGTCGGACGTTCTCGGTATCGCCGCCGAGCTCAGCACGTTGGAAGAGCGGCTGCTTTATCCGTCGAACACGCAACTGGCCGTTTTCGTTTCGTTGGCCTCCGGCGAAACGCTCCGGCTCGATGCGGTGCGCATACAAATCGATGGCGAGGCCGTCGCGCATTATATCTATAGCTTCAAGGAGCTCGAGGCTCTGCAGGATGGTGGTGTCCAGCGTATCTATACGGGTAATGTAACAACCGGGATGCACGAGATGACGGTCTCGGTAGCCGGCAAGTCGCAGAGCGGCTCAGACTTCAGTGAAACTGAAAGTTTCTCCTTCAATAAAGGTATCGATCCGCGCCTGATCGGCCTGACAGTGGCTGGGCCGGGCTCCGGCCAGGCAGCAATCCAACTCGGGGAATGGTAGGCAATGATTCGCGCTGCTTCAGCGCTGGTCGCGTTCAGTTTCGTGATTTCGTTCTCGGCGGATGCTGCTGAGGACGGGCTCAGCGATCTCTACTTCGGAGAAGCGCTGTTCTACGCGAATCAGAGCCAGTTTTTCGAAGCGCTAGAACGGCTCGATGCTGAGCTCGGTCAGTACTATGGGCTCGACGAGCCCGCGCTAGACACGTTGCATATCCATGTCGGCGATGCAGAGTTCTCTGTCGGTGACTTCGAGCTGAGCTATCGAATGCACCATCGCGCGGGCCGTGCGATTACAGCAGTGCTCGAGGGAGACGTCGAGGACATCGTTCGTAACGAAGCCGCGTTCCGTCTCGCCCGAATTCATTTTCAGAAGGATCAGCTCGACGATGCCCTGAATGCTCTTGGCAGAATCGAAGGCGACGTTCCCGATGAGATCGAGGACGATGTCGAGTTTCTGCGCGCCAATATCTATCTGGCGACTGATCGCTCCGAGGAGGCTGCTGAAGTGTTAAGGGGCCTGCAAGGGTCCGATACTCTCGAGAGCTTTGCCGCTTATAACCTCGGGATCGCGATGCTGCAGGGCGGGCACGAGGCGGATGCGCTTCAGCAGCTCGATCGCGCCGGTCAACTCGGCACGGCCGAGCCCGGTGCGCCATCGATTCGGGACAAATCAAACCTCGTCCTGGGTACGCTTTTGCTCGAGTCTGACCGCTATACGGATGCAATCCGTTCATTAGATCGCGTGCGTCTGGAAGGTCCACTGTCGAATCAGGCGTTGCTGAGCGCGGGGTGGGCTGCGTTCTACGCTGAAAATTTCGAGCGGGCCATCGTGCCCTGGAGCATCCTCGCAGAGCGGGACTCCACCGATCCGTCTGTTCAGGAGGCCATGCTGGCGTTGCCTTACGCCTACGGTCAGTTGAGCATTCATGGTCGTTCCGCGGTTCTGTACGGACAGGCCCTGGATGCGTTCAGCGAAGAGCTACGCAAGCTCGATGCCTCGATCGGGAGTATTCGGGAAGGAAAATTCTTGCAGGCGCTGATCCGAGAGGAAATCAGGCAAAACAAGGACTGGGTTATCCAGCTTCGGTCGCTTCCCGAGACACCTGAAACCTATTATCTGATGGAGCTGCTCGCTTCCCACGATTTCCACACCTCGCTGCAGAATTATCTCGACCTCGAAGATCTACGAGCAAAGCTGCAATCGTGGCAGAGCAGCTTCGATGCGTTCGAGGACATGATCGAGATTCGCAAGCAGTACTATGAGCCGCTCTTGCCCGATATCGATCAGCAGTTCAGAGAGTTGGATTCGAGGATTCGTTTGAGGCAAGAGCAGCACACGCTGCTCGAGCAGCGTATGCAGAGTCTTCTCATCGCGCCTCGGCCCGAGTTTCTGGCAACGATGGAGGAGCGCCGGATAAACGAGCAGCTCAATCGTATCGAGCAGAGTTTGGGCGATGATAGTAGCCCGCAAGCCGTTGCCCTTAGAGAGCGGGCTCGGCGCTTGCAGGGATTGCTGACTTGGACAGTCACGACTGCATATCACGACCGGCTCACGGAGTTCGGCAAACATTTGAACGAGCTTCAGAGTGCGATGGACGTTATGACGGCTCAGTACGAGTCGTTCGTCCGTGTTCGGCAGGCGGCGGTGCACAGTTACGAGGGCTATGAGATTCCTATTCGTCGCTTGCGCACGCGCGTTAGTGAAGCCTCGGCGAAGGTCGGTCTGCTGATGGCTCGCCAGGGACGCTTGCTCGAGCTCGTCGCTATCAGCGAGCTCGTAGCGCGCCGCGATCGCCTCGAGAACTATCAAAACCAAGCACGTTACGCGCTTGCAGATAGCTACGATCGAGCCACAGCGGCGCAAACGAGTCGGGTGCAAGAGTGAGATTTCTGCGCCACGCGGTGCCGGCTGCATCGATGGTCTTGCTCGCGTCCTGTGCGAGCAATCCCGATCGAGAAACCTTAGCGCGTCTCCATGATATCGAAGCCGACGTCGATGAGGTGACGGTCGAGGACAGCCTCGAGCGAGCGATGGATAGTTACCGGCGCTTCTTGGACGAAACGCCAGAGGGTGTGATGACGCCTGAGGCGCTGCGTCGTCTTGCCGATCTTCAGATCGAGAACGCCTACGGACTGACGGGAACCGCCGACATTGTGGAGATGTCGGCTGATGTGCCGCCTGAAGTGCTTGCCTCGAACTCACGCACGGCGTCTACTGCGCCCGCACCTGCACTCGCGCCGCCTGAGTCGGCGCTTCGGCCGCCGGCTAATGGGAGCGTGCCGGATACGCCCGCCGAGAACATCAGCGCTTCGGGTTTTGCCGAATCCGATCAGGAATTCGAGAATAGGACGACTGGCCAAAACAGCTTTGCGGCTGCAACCGACGCACCGAGCCTGGAGCTTCCTGATGGGGTGGCCGATCCGTCACTCGCCGGGCCGCTCGAAGCCATCTCGATTTATCAGCGAATTCTCGAAGAGTACCCACTCTACGAGCGAAATGATCAGGTCCTGTATCAGATGGCGCGCGCCTACGATGAGATCGGGCAGCCGGAGGAGGCGATGGCCGTCATGGAGCGCCTCACTGGGGCTTTCGGCTACTCCAGATATCTCGATGAGGTTCATTTTCGACGCGGCGAGTTTCTGTTCACGCGCAAGCAGTACTTCGCAGCCGAGGAAGCTTACGCCGCCGTGATAGCCATGGGGCCGGCGTCCACCTATCATGAGCTTGGCCTCTACAAGCTGGGCTGGTCGCTGTACAAGCAGGAGCTCTACGAGGAGGCTCTGCATCAATACATCGCGCTGCTCGACTACAAACAGTCTATCGGCTACGACTTCGATGAAGCACACGCCGAGGATGACGAACGGCGCGTGGCCGATACCTACCGCGTCATCAGTCTGAGTTTTTCGAATCTCGGTGGTCCCGAGGTCGTCAATGAGTATTTTGGTGAATACGGCAACCGAAGCTTCGAGGATCGTATCTACTCGAATCTCGGTGAGTTCTATCTCACGAAGCTTCGATACCAGGATGCCGCCGCTGTCTATTCTGCCTTCGTCGAGTTGAATCCGTTTCACCGCGTCGCGCCGAGATTCAGCATGCGTGTCGCGGAGATCTATGCCGAGGGTGGGTTTCCGATCCTGGTTGTCGAGGCGAAGAAAGATTTCGCTACTCGATACGGGCTCCGATCAGAGTATTGGCATCATTTCGATACGGCCGACAATCCCGAAGTTCTCGATTATCTCAAGACAAACCTGACGGATCTTGCGGGTCACTATCACGCGCTCTATCAGGAGGAAACTCTCGCTGAAGAGAAGCCTGCCAATTTCGACGAGGCGTCTTCCTGGTATAGAGAATTCTTGACATCGTTCCCGCAAGAGGCCGAGTCACCGTCGATAAACTACCGGCTGGCCGATCTTCTCCTCGAAAATGAGAACTTCGGCGTCGCCGCTACGGAATACGAGCGTACGGCTTACGACTATCCCGAACACGACCAGTCAGCGGCTGCAGGTTACGCTGCCGTATTCGCACATCGAGAAAATCTGGAGCGGGCCAGTGAGTTCCAGTTCTCAACCGTGCGGCGGGCCACGGTGACGAGCTCATTGCGATTTGCCGAAACGTTTCCAGGGCATGAGTACGCGCCTGCGGTGTTGGGCGCTGCGGCTGACGACCTCTACGAGATGCAGGACTATGTGGCCGGCATTGCGGCCGCACAGCAGTTAATCGAGACCTATCCCGATTCTGAGGTTGGTTTACGCCGGTCCGCTTGGACTGTTGTCGCGCATTCTTCATTCGAGCTCGAAGACTTTCCGGGCGCGGAGCCGGCCTATCAGCGTGTGCTCGAGCTTACCGCGGAGGATGACGAATCCAAGGATTCGCTCATCGAGAATCTCGCGGCATCTATCTATAAGCAGGGCGAGGCGGCGAATGTTCTCGAGGACTACCAAGCGGCGGCGGATCATTTCTTGAGAGTCAAGCGTGTCACGCCAACGTCGCAGATTCGTCCGGCTGCAGAATACGATGCCGCAGCGGCACTGATCCGTATCGAGGATTGGCCGCGGGCCGCGTCGGTCTTGGAGGCTTTCCGCGGCGCGTTCCCCGATCACGAACTCCAGCACGAAGTTACCAAGCAGCTCGCGTCGGTCTATCGCAGCGACGGGCAGTCGGAGCGGTCTGCATCCGAGTACGAGCGCGTGGCGGCAGAGACAGACGATCCCGTGCTTCGCGGCGAAGCGATGTTGTTGGCCGGTGAGCTGTACGAGGAGGCGTCGAGTATCGATAGCGCCCTCGACGTCTATGAGCGTTACGTTGCCGAATTTCCGGAGCCTCTCGATATTGCGCAGGAGACGCGATACACAGTAGCCGGACTTTACGAATCCAGGGACGACCTCGTCAGCTATCACGCAACGCTCGAGGAAATCGTCGCCGTCGATGCGGCAGCGGGTACGAGTCGGACTGATCGCAGTCGTTATCTCGCTGCACAATCAGCACTGGTCTTGACAGAGCAGCTATATGAGTCGTTTATCGAGGTCGAGCTTGTGCAGCCGTTCGAGCAGAGCCTGGCTGAAAAGCAGCGCCGAATGGACACAGCGCTCGCAGCATATGAGGGTCTCGTTAACTACGCAATCGGTGAGGTTACTGCTGCCGCGACGTTCTACATCGCGGAGATCTACTTCGATTTCAGTGTGGCTTTACTGAGTTCTGAGCGCCCGACCGACCTGGAACCGGCAGCGCTCGTCGAGTACGAGTTGGCTCTCGAGGAGGAGGCATTCCCCTTCGAGGAACAGGCGATTGAAGTTCACGAGGCGAACTTCGAGTTGATTGCTGCTGGTCTCTATAACGACTGGGTGAGTAAGAGCCTGCAACGCCTCGCCGCGCTGATGCCTGGGCGTTACGCGAAGGCCGAGATCAGCACGGGGTTCATCGGTGCTATTGACACGTATGCGTATCGATCGCCCCGTGCGATTCTCGATGCAGCAGAAGCCGATGCAGCGGCGCTTCCGAGCGGCGAACCGTCTGCGTCTACAGGCAGGGCGTCGCAGGAGCAAGCCGCACGCACCAGCCCACAGGACCTCATTGCGTCGACGGAGAACGGTAATGATGTCTCGATTCGCTGATCTGCGTGCGCAACTGCGTCCCGGCGCCTACGCGGCAGCTGCGACGGTTTTCCTCATGGCCATCGCCGGTTGTTCGAGCACCACAGCGACCTCGAGGCCATCCAGCGAAGGGCAGCAACGGGCCGACAGCGCGGTAGAAACACCACGTGAGCGATCACGGCGAGACTATCCGGAGATCGAGACAGACGAGTCCGGGTTCACGATAACCGAGCAGCTCAGAATCAGCGGCGAAGCACGGGCCGACTATCAGGCTGCGTTACAAGTCCTGAGACAGGAACGTTACGAGCAAGGCATCGCCATGCTACTCGACATCACTGAGATTGCGCCGGAGATTACGGCGCCGTATATCGGGCTCGGTATCGCCTACGGCAGAAAGGGCGATCTCGAGGCAGCCGAGAAGGCGCTACTCCAGGCACTGGCGCTCGCGCCGGATCATCCGATTGCGCACAACGAGATCGGTATCGTTTTTCGCATGACCGGGCGGTTCGAGGAGGCGCGTGCGAGCTATGAGCAGGCACTGGCCGTCCATCCGGGTTTTCATTACGCGCGGCGTAATCTAGGCGTGTTGTGCGATCTCTACCTCGCCGATTTGGGCTGTGCGCTCGAGCATTACGAGGCCTATCTGCAGGCTGTCGCAGAAGACCCGGAGGTAGCCATTTGGGTTGCCGATATTCGCAACCGGATAGGGCCATAGGAGGACGCGATATGCTGAAGTTTCTAATCGTGGCTGTATTGCTGAGTTTTGGTGCGAGCGCGGCAGTTGCCCAGCAATCCGCACAGGGTGATGGAACGATCACTGCACAAGAGTCCGACGAAGCACAGCGTTCGGATCAGTCGCAGGACAACGAGCAAGGCGCGGAAGCCGAGGCCGTGACACCTCAGGATTCTGGCGCACCGAAAACGCTTGCGGGTATGTCGATTCTCGGCAACGAGGAGGCGCCGAAGTCGCTGGTGATCGTGCCTTGGAAGAGCTCTGAGATCGGCGACGGCCTAGGGGTCACAGATGCGATCGACGATCGTGCAAGACCCGTGGACAAGGAGGTCTTCCTTCGCGAGGTTCATTACTACGAGCTCCGATCCGGGGTGGGAGGCTGAGCGCGCGCACGATTTTGCGTCCGCTCGACTCACCATAACGTAGCTGACCGTAGCGTAGTCGCGCTTTCTTACGTCTCTCTGACCACAATTTCTGGCGAACGTGCACCGAATCACATAACCGGATGCGCCTTGCAAATAGTCTGTGCGCTTGTCCGGAGTGTCGTTCGAGACACTATGTTTAATAGAGGGTTTTGCGATGAACGTTATGTACTCAATCGTAGCTTTTTTCTCAACGGGCGGACTCTTCATGTACCCGATCTTGTTGGTGTTCGCTATCGGCGTTGCGATTGCTGTCGAGCGCTACGTCACGCTGACGCTAGTGACCAACAAGAATCAAAGTGTGTGGGAACAAGTCCAGCCGCTGCTCTTGAAGGGCAAGTTCGATGAAGCGAGGAAAATGACCGATGAGGACGAGTCTTCGATCTCGAAGGTGCTGAGCATGGGGCTGGCACGCCAGGGCGCCGTTCGACGTAGAGAAGATATCGAGATCGCCATGGAGGAGAGCATGATGGAGATCATTCCTCAGCTCGAAAAACGCACGCCGTACGTTGCGCTGTCCTCCAACGTTGCGACGCTACTCGGGCTTCTCGGAACGATCATGGGCCTGATACAGGCGTTTACTGCCGTCGCTAACGCAAATCCGGCAGAGAAAGCCGATCTGCTGTCTGCCAGCATTTCGGTTGCCATGAATACGACGGCATTCGGCTTGATGGTTGCGATTCCGCTGCTCGTGACGCACGTCATCTTAACCACCAAGACTGGTCAGATTGTCGACAGCCTGGAGATGGCGTCTGTGAAAACGCTCAATGTGCTGTCAGGCAAAGCCAGGCGTGCCGCAGAAGCAGCAGAAGCACAGGCGACCGCGTAGTTCACACGCGTAATACACACGATTCATCATGGCCAGGCGACACCATTACCGGTTACGCAACAAGCAGCCGATGGAGCTGGAAGTCACCACGTTCTTGAATCTCATGGTGGTGCTCGTTCCGTTCCTCTTGATAACGGCCGTGTTTTCGCGAATCACGATCGTCGAGCTGACGTTGCCGAGCTCTACCGGAGGAGCGGCTTCGGAGACGCCCGCATTTCGCGTCGAAGTAATCGTGCGGGAGGAGGGTCTGGAGATTAGCAACGGGACGGCCATCATCGCCGCCATCCCGAACGTCGATGAGGAGTACGACTTCGACACGCTATCGGAGTACATGTTGTCGCTCAAACGTGACAATCCGGAACTAGAGGCTGCCTCCGTCTTACTCGAGCGGGATATTCCGTACGATTATTTGATTCAAACGATGGATTTCACGCGAAGCGCCGAGATCCCTGCAGAGGACGAGAGCGAGGAGCCCATCCGGGTGGCTCTATTCCCCAATATTTCAATTGGAGAGGCACCGTGAAGAATACGCGCCGCATTAAGCGCATGTCACGCAATCGGACTGCTTTGACAAAGATGAATCTAACGTCGTTGATGGACGTATTCACGATTCTGGTCTTCTTCTTGCTTGTGAATTCGGGACAGTCAGAGGTGCTCGATACACCGAACGAGGTCGTGCTTCCCGAGTCGGTTGTCGAATCGCGACCACGTGAGACCGTCGTGATTTTCGTGAGTCCGGAGAGCGTAGTCGTACAGGGCGAAGCGGTCGTGCGCACGGCGGATATCGCTGCGATGACGGGCAGCGAGATCGAGCCCATTACGGGCCGGCTCGAAGCCATCAGGGCCAGCATCATAGGTCCGAGCACGTTGGCCGCTGCTGATAGCCAAGAGATAACCATTCTGGCCGACAAATCTATTCCGTTCGACATCATCAAGAAGATCATGTCGACGTGCACGGGTCAGGGCTATACCCGGATCTCGCTCGCCGTGATCCAAAAGGCGCCAGCCGTCGCGGAAGCCTAGCAGCGAGCGTATTCGATGAGCTCGGTAATATCTGAAGAGCAGCGGCCCGTCCGGGCGAAGATCGATCAAGCCAGCGAGCGCTTGACCGAGCTCGAGCGGGATCTTCGCAAGATCGATCTCGAGCTGGAGGAGCGCGCGCAACAGGTAGAACAGTTCGATTTGCTCGAGCATATCTGCGCAAGTCTGGACAAGCTGAGCGATAGTGGTGCGGCTGAAATCTTCTGGGGCGAGCTGAGCGGAACCCCCGCGGCGAGCGATCACATCCGCAGTGCCCGAGCAAGGATCGAGCGATTTCACCAGGAAATCGAGACGATTCAGACTCGGCGTGAATCTCTGCTCGAAGGTATCAAGGAAGGGCAGGACGTCATCGATATCCTCGAGGACGATCTGCTCGAGCTGCAGATTCTCGAAGAGGAGCGCGAGGCCGAGTGGCTCGTCGAGCGGGAGCTTGATGAGTCGGCCCATCCCCCGATGGTTATGCCTTGGGCGCATCGCGGCGATGACGATATACGGTTTCGAAAGTCTCTAGCGACGTCGTTGCTGATCTGCCTCTTGCTCGGGATAGTCATACCGCTTATCGATATCCCGATTTTGCAGCGCGACCAGAGCTACGAGGTGCCGGAGCGGTTCGCCGAGCTCATTCGGGAAGAACCGCAGCCGATTCCGCCTGTCGAGCCCCAGCCGCTGCCTGAGCCGGAGCTGGCTGAGCCTGAGCTCGCCGAAGAACCTCTGATCGACGAAGAAGAGCCGGTTCTCGCTCAGGAGACGCCCATCGAGACGCCCGACGTCCAAGACACGCCAGCGCCGACTGTGGCGGAAGAGCCTGCGCCCATCGAGGATAGTCCGCGGGCGACGGGCATACTCGCGTTCAGAGACAATTTCGCGAATCTTGCGAGCAGCCGGCCCTCGGCACAGCTCGGCGCCGCCGCGCAAATTAACGATGCCGGCGATGCCGCGATCGGTCGAACCGAGCGCGCCATGGTCACGACCAATGAGCCGGGCTCGAGCGGTGGAATCAACCTCGCATCGTTGAGTCGCGACGTGGGCGGCGGCGGTGCGGGTGGCGACCAGATTGGCGGCGTGGCGCTGACCCGCGTGGCGAGCTCAATCGGCGGCACGGGTACGGCGGATCGTCCGTTGGCTGGCGGCAGCGCCGCTGCTGGTCGAACGGACGAAGAAATCCAGATTGTGTTCGATCGCTACAAGTCCGCGCTATATCGACTCTACAATCGCGAGCTTCGTAACGACCCTACGCTTCGCGGCCAGGTCGTGCTGCGTTTGACGATCGAGCCGGATGGCAGCGTGTCATTCTGCGAGGTCCAGGCGTCCGATATGGGCGCCCCAGTACTCGAGCAGCAGGTCGTCGATCGCGTGTTGACGTTCGACTTTGGAGCGAAGGACAACATTCCGGCAATCACAATCTTCTATCCGATCGACTTCCTGCCGGCTGCTTAACTGCGCTCCAATATGGACATAATAACGGGAAGAACAATACGTCCCGGTTAGTCGCTACTCTGCGACAGGTCTAACTGCGTTCCCGTAAGACAAATGTGCGCCAGCACGCCCCTGAGGGCGCTTTATTTGTGGACTTCGTCACTGCTTTCATCGTCGAGTCGTCTTCTGAAGCGACAAGAAATAGCGAACCGAAACATGTGACCCAGCGCACCTTTTTCACATCACATAGTGCGGGATAGTTTGACATCTATTCGGAAGAAACAACGGCAAAACCACCGAAAGGTGGCGACGCAAAGTCACCAGTCTAAGGGGCTGCAAGCCCTAGGATCGTGGGACTGCCCGAATCAAATCGCATGATTGGGTTGGTCTTATTTCGCGTGACGCGTCATTGCCACTGACAGACGAGGATACGCACGGCCAATGAGTTTTCCGGCGCCGAAATCCGCAGCCTCTTGCGTATGTGGGAGTGCGAGCGCTCATAGCCTTCTTCGTTGGTGCTACGCGTGCTCATGACCACTACGAGTTCGATCAACGCGCTACTGGGCCGCCGGTGGATCAGCATTCCACTTGCGTTGATGTTGTTGACGCTCGCATCGCTACCGGCCCAGGCACAGGATTGCTCCGATTTCGGTGGTGTGCTCGATGGTGCTGCGGGTGATATCGCACCGTCTCAGTTGCAGATCGATCAGAACTGCACAATCAGAAATTATCCAGCATCCAATCCGATCAACACGAACTTCAGTTTCTTTACGCAGCCTGGTCAGAACCCGGATCGATGGCTCCTCGTCTTCGACAACGTCGTGCACACGGGCCAAATGTCGTGCGCCACCGTTCTCGATCACATCGTTTGGTTCGTGAACGGCGCCTCCTCGTCGGTTCAGCAGGGTTGCTACAACTTGCTCATTCCCGTCGAGAAGATCGATAAGCAGAACCCCGCCGGTCAAACGACTGCTGCGATAGGCGTGCCGTTCACGTACACACTTACGATGCCGGTGCTGTTCGATGCCGGAACCGGCACGGTCATTAATGCCCAAGGCTCACTGAACGATCTTCACAGCATCGCTCTCACAGACGACCTGAATGCGACTGGCGCGGATCTCGATTACGTCAGTCACATCGCCTATTGGGAAAGCTCCGGGCTACCGGTACAGCATAACTTCACGAATGTCGGCGGACTGCTGACGTTTGATGGTTTCCCGATCGTCCCTGCTGGCGAACAGATCATTATCGAGCTCACGGTCGTGCTCGATAGCACGCCTGCAAACAGCGTGGGCACGCAGTTCATCAACACGGCCAAATGGGAATTCGGGCGCCTCATTGACGGTGTTTTCTACGAGCCCCTGCCGGGCGAATGGGGGATCACGCCACCGCTGACGATCGCTGCACCCGATCTCGTCATGACGAAGACTGGCCCGGCGACGCTCGGCCTGTCGCTCAATCTCGGGCAGTGGGGACAGTTTGGTCTCGATATTCAAAACACGGGGCTGGGCGATGCCTGGAACGTCACTGTCGTCGATCGCTTGCCGGACGGCCCGACAGGCGGCATGTGCAACCTGACGCCGCAAATCCTAAGCGCTCGA
>JAOTTJ010000315.1 GCA_029864465.1 Gammaproteobacteria bacterium
GGTCGTGGCCCAGCGGAAGCCTTTTCGGTGCGTTGAGCGGGCGGCGGTCGGGAGAGTCAGGGGGTGGAGCCGTTCCAGCCCGGACTTCGGTGCTCGGCGTTCACGGTCGTGTGGAGGCCGCCGCGCACGTTGAACCGTGCTGTCAGGCGCATGAACCTCGGCGCTACGGCGGCAACGAGATCGTCGAGGATCTCATTGGTGACGGCCTCGT
Source organism: Gammaproteobacteria bacterium (assembly GCA_029864465.1). Classification (GTDB taxonomy): domain Bacteria; phylum Pseudomonadota; class Gammaproteobacteria; order Steroidobacterales; family Rariloculaceae; genus JAHEEM01. Next base: position 212 of record JAOTTJ010000315.1, read on the forward strand.
GGAAGGCGCCCTGATCGCGGAACGACCAGACGTAGAGTTTTAGCGATTTCAATTCGATACAGAGTTTATCGGGAACGTATTCGAGCTCGAGTGTGGCGAAATCCGGTTGCCCGGTTTTCGGGCACAGGCAAGTGAACTCGGGCACCTCGATAGATATGGTGTAATCCCGATCGATCTTCGGATTTGGGAAGGTGTCTAGGTCTTTCGATGGAGCTGTCGGAGTCATTTGAACCAGGTTGGATGAGGCCGCTACCGGGTCGCCTTGCGGCACTCCTAAAGCGTCGTTTTGAATGGGCATTTACTTTACACTACGCGCAGCAGAGCAGCCATCGCTGTAGGGGTTCCAAAAAGGGCTAATCTGAGTATTCATGCGCCTGAATAAGATCAAGCTTTCGGGCTTCAAATCCTTCGTCGACCCTACGGTCATCTCTTTCCCCAGCAATCTGATGGGCGTTGTAGGGCCCAACGGTTGTGGTAAGTCCAACATCATCGATGCGATTCGTTGGGTGCTCGGCGAGAGCTCCGCGAAGACATTGCGTGGCGACTCGATGGCGGATGTGATTTTCAACGGCTCAAATAGCCGCAAGCCCGTTGGTCAAGCAAGCATTGAGCTCATTTTCGATAATGCTGACGGCACGATCGCGGGCCCTTATGCGGGTTACAACGAGGTTGCCGTTCGTCGCGTCGTGTCGCGTGACGGCACGTCGCAGTACTTTTTGAATAATGCCCGCTGCCGGCGCAAGGACATCACGCATATCTTGCTTGGGACGGGGTTGGGCTCCCATGGGTATTCGATTATCGAGCAGGGCACGATCTCGCGGCTCGTCGAGGCCAAGCCGGAGGATCTGCGCGCGTTTCTCGAGGAAGCGGCGGGTATCTCGAAATATAAAGAGCGTCGCCGAGAGACCGAGCATAGGATTCGGCATACAAAAGAAAATCTCGAGCGGCTCCGTGACCTTCGCGAGGAGGTGGACAAGCAGCTCGCACATCTGCAGCGTCAGGCACGCAGCGCCGAGCGCTACAAGACGTTGAAAGCAGAGCAGCGGCGCGTGGGCGCGGAGCTGTTGGTTTTGCGCTTGCGGGACCTGACTCAAGATCAGCGTCGCCAGGAGACGATTCTCAACGAGCAACAGGTAGGCCTCGATGCCGCGGTCGCCGCACAGCGTTCGATGGAGGCCTCGATCGAGAAGCTTCGGCTCGAGCTGACCGACAAGAACGACGACTTCAATACCGTGCAGGGCAACTACTACAAGATCGGCGCTGAGATTGCGCGCCTCGAGCAGTCGATCTCGCATCGCAAGGAACTCGGTCAGCGTCAACGAGAGGATCTTGAGGCAACCGATCAACATCTCGAGGAGATCAAGGCGCACATCGAGAGCGACCAGACGCAGATCGAGGAGTTCGAGCGATTGCTCGAGGAGCTCAGTCCGGGTCTGGAGCGCGCGCACGTCAGCCGACAGGCATCGGAAGCAGCGCTCGAGCAAGCAGAAGATGCCGTCGAGCAGTGGCGGGCGAATTGGGAACGCGTCACTGATTCCCTGGCCGAATCCGAGCGTCTAACAGAGGTCGAGCAGACACGTATCGAGCAACTGCTGACCCAGTCAGAGCGCCTCGACCGTGAAGCGCAAAAGATCGGTCAGGAACGTTCGACGTTGAGCACGACGGACCTCGAGCAGGCGCTAGAGCGACTCGTAGCGGAGGAAGAGAGCCTGGGCTCTGCGACCGCTGCTGCCGGGCGGAAGCTCGAGTCCGTGTGGCAGAGAATTCAGAATCTCAGGCAGGACGATCGGCGTTTGGGTAGCGAGGTCGATGCGCAGCGCGGCAAGCTGCAAGAGGATCGCGGCCGCCTCATGTCGCTGGATGCCTTGCAGGAGGCAGCGCTGGGTAAGACGTCCGAGAAGGTTAATGCGTGGCTGGCGTCACGCGAGCTCGATCGTCGGCCGCGGCTTGCGCAGAGCCTGCGGGTCGAGAGTGGCTGGGATCGTGCAGTAGAGACTGCACTCGGCGCCTACTTACAGGCCGTATGTGTCGATGACATCGATGCGCTCGTCCAGCAACTCATTCCGCCCGACGAAGGTGGAGTGATACTCCTCAGCACGAACGAAGATGAGTCGGCCCGCGCTCAGCTTCCCCCAGACTCGCTTGCGCGATACGTTCATGGCCCATCCGTGCCGAGCATGTTGCGCGGGATTCGCGTCGCCGAGTCGCTCGCCGATGCCGTTACCATGCGTAAGCGACTCGCGCCGGGCGAATCCGTCATCACGCGCGAAGGCCTTTGGTTCGGCCACGACTGGTTGCGGATCAATCGAAGCGACGATCCGCAAGCTGGTGTTCTTGCTCGCGACGATGAGATCCGAGAGCTCCGCGTTAGCATCGAAGAGGGTACACAGCGGCTGAATGAGCAAGAACGATTGTTGTTCGATACGCGCAAAGAGCTGGCGCAGCTCGAGGAAGCGCACGTATCCGGGCAGGCGGATCTGAACGAGAAGCAGCAGCGACATACGGCGGCCAAAGGCGAGCTGGAGACAACCCGCGCTCGACTCGATCAGGTGCGCTCGAGAGCCGCGACGCTGACTCAATCGATCTCCGAGTTGGACGAGGAGAAGCGCTCCGTTGCTAACGTGCTCGCCGGGAGCCGGTCTCAACTGCGCAGTGTCGCCGAGCGCCGTGAGGTGCTCGAGAACGAGCGGGAAGCCCTCGTGGAAGTGCGGGATCGCCTGCGTACGCGGCTCGCTGACGCGCGCGAGCGGGCGGAAGAGCATCGTGTGTTGGCACAGGAGATGGCGATCAAAGTGGAATCGCGGCGCAGCTCCAAGGCGTCAGCGTCCGCAGCCCTGCAACGAGTTCGCTCGCAGCAAGAGCACTTGTTGCGCCGCCGCACGGAGTTACAGGGGCAGCTTGAAACGGCGTCGGCGCCACTGGCCGAAGACGAAAAGCTACTCGTTGAGTTGCTCGATAAGCGCTTGGATGTCGAAGAGGATCTCGCCTCGGCCCGTAGGGCAATGGAGGATTCGGATAGCGCGGTGCGTGACGTCGAGCAGCAGCGCACGGATAAACAGCAGCTAGTAAACGACGCGCGTGAAGTGCTCGAAGAAACACGCCTGGGTGTGCGCGAAGTGCAAGTGCGTGCTGATACAGTCCGAGACCAATTTGGGTCGACTGGCTTCGATCTCGAGGAGGTTCAGGAAGCATTATCGGATGAAGCGACCATAGAGGATTGGGAAGAAAATAATGAAAGCCTCGACCGCCGCATTCAGCGGCTCGGCGCGATAAATCTTGCGGCGATAGATGAATATCAGGAACAAGCGGCCCGCAAGGAGTATCTCGATGCGCAGTTTGCTGATCTAACTGAAGCTCTGGAAACGCTAGAGAATGCAATCCAAAAAATTGACCGCGAGACCCGCACGCGATTCAAGGAAACCTTCGATGCTGCGAGCACCGGAATGGGTAAGCTGTTTCCGCGACTCTTCGGTGGCGGTCACGCCTATCTCGAGCTCGAAGGTGACGATCTATTGTCGGCTGGCGTAACAGTTATGGCTCGTCCGCCCGGGAAGCGGATCAGCACGATCCATCTGCTCTCCGGCGGCGAGAAGGCGCTTACTGCCGTTGCACTCGTATTCTCGATCTTCGAGCTCAACCCTGCGCCGTTTTGTTTGTTGGACGAGGTTGATGCGCCGCTGGACGATGCAAATGTCGGGCGTTTCTCCGAAATCGTCAAGGAGATGTCACAGCAGGTCCAGTTCGTGCTCATTAC
>JAOTTJ010000042.1 GCA_029864465.1 Gammaproteobacteria bacterium
GACTCGCTCGGAATCCATCCAGTCGATGCGCATTCGCACGGCGTCGTCGCCGATATCGATCAGCGTAACGACGGGGTAGAACATCAGATTGGGGACGCTCATAGGAACACATTCCGACTGCGGTGTAGAAACGCCGTCGTGCCCGGCCAACGCCGCGGTTCCGGTATCCGTGAGCTTCCACGAAGCTTGATATTCATGCATACGATCGGTAACGTCGTTCTCCATCACCCACGTGCCTGAAATATCCGTACCCGTACCCGTGCTGGTCGTACTGTCGATATAGGGAGACAGCGAATTCAGCGGTATCGCCTTACCGCCTTCGGTAATTATCTCTCGCCCGAGCACGACCTGACTGTTCTGCCGCCTGGGTGGATAGACGCGGGCGGTCACCCGGTCTCCAACTGCGAAAGAGTCACGCGCCAACCCCAACGGCCCCAGCCAAGAGATGGAGCCCGCCTCTATATTTGTCAGGTGAGTTCCCTCGGCGTCGGTCGTCTCGATCTGGATGTAGGTGTGCGGGTTTCTCCACTCGTACTTGGTGACGGAGCCTTCAATGGATAGGAGCGTATCGGTGTCGTAAATCGATGCGCTGTGGTGCCCTGACACAGGTGTTGCGGCAGCGAGTGTCATCGCGATTGCAAAGGTGTACGCGGTTCTCATGAGTCATCTCCTCCCCGGAGCACCTCGGTCATTTTTTGATTCTACCTGTAGAAAATCCTGCGTCTCTGTTTTTAATTCCTGCTCTTGGCTAGGAGCGGGTGTGACAAGCGATAAGTTTTCTTCAGATTTCACTTCTCGGATTACCTTTGCAATTCTGCTTCGTATTCGGCTTGCCGAATCTGCGCGCCTCTGACGACGTTGATGAGTCCGTAGTTCGATTCGTGACACGCGAACTCGTACATCCCCGGCGGGTCCATCTTCGGCCAGGGATACTCGATCGTCCACGGCGCTTCCCAGGTTGTGGGATCGTCGATCGTTGCCTCGTACAGAAGTAGATCGTCCTCGACTCGCGTATAGCGTTCGACGAGATGCATGTCGGGTCCGGCTCCTCTAAGGCGTGGCAAGTTGCGGTCTTTATGGAAGTTCGCCGTTTCGACGACGAGGGTATCGCCCTCCCAGTGACCCCGCGACTCTCCGAGCCAGCTGCGCACGCTCTCTGGAGGGGGTGGGCGCCCATCGAGGGGGACGATACGCACTTCGCTGTTGACCTGGGTGATGAGAAGCACGTAATTCGGCGTCTGTACGATCTGCGACTCACCGTAATTTCGGATCGTCTGAATTCTTGGCGGTCCCTGGTTCCCGGTAATACAGCGCTCGAAGAGGCTCCGGGACTCCACGCTGGTACCTCTCGCCTGAGCCTCATATCGGGCCCGGCCCGCGGCCGTAAACGCTGGGAGTTTTCCGTCGGGCGGATCCACGATCAAGGCCGTGCGCCGGTTCGGAATCATCGGGCTCTGCCAGCTCCCCATTCCAAACTCCTTCCAGTCGTAGTGCACGGTTGCTGGATCAACAGAGGCGTCTGCAGCCAGGGCCTCGACAAACGCATCGATGGCCTCCTCGGTCGTGTACAAAGCTTTGCCGGCGAGCGTCTGTGGCCGTTCGAATGGCACGTAGTTCACAGCCAACCAAAATCCCCGCACGTCAGGATCACCCCACGGCGTGCGTGGCGAGGGCTCGCGGGGCGACGTCGGATCCCACACGCGCTGAGTGGCTCTCCCTACGGCAGCGTCGACCTCATCCTGGAAGTACTCAAACGCCTCTTCGTCGGTAAGCGGAGAGGCTGCTCGAGCCGCTTCCAGCGCCTCCGCGTTCCGTTGATTGATCAGAGCGGACTCCGGTACGGTCTGACCGATTACGTGAACGGGCATCCAAAGCGCGGCCGTTGCCAGCGCGGTGGCGCTCATTGAAACGAGACGTCGACCAATCATCTTATAGCCCCCCGATTTTCTGGCGCCGAATGGCTACGTTCGGCTATCAGCTGCCGTTTTGCTTACGTCCAGGAATATACCATCGAAGCGTCCGATTTCTGTCCCGAACTCGGTCATTGGGCTCAGTCTGCGTCCGGCCGCGCTGAATGGCCGCTGTATTTCTAAGGCAGCCGTTCAGTACTGTTTTCGGTATCATCCTGAGAGCGCCTGCTTTCGAGACAGACGCGGACATTGAGGGATGTGCGGCCTAGACAGAGTATAACTGTCCGCTCGTGGCAGAAAGCGGGACGTTCGTGGAATCCTGGGTGATTGCTCGGAGAAGCAATCGGACTGGCCATTTGACCTGACCTTTGGGGAGAAAAATCATGCGTCTGACAAGAATCGGAAAGCTTATGCTGTTGGCGTTTGGCCTCGTGCTCCCGGGCGCTGCTTATGCGCAAGGCTGGATCAAATACGTCAATGTAGAGGACCGGTTCATTGTTAATTTTCCTAGAGAGCCCGATCTGCTCGAGGTTGATTACATCACCGAAGCGGGTGCCACCATCCCATCCCGCATCTATAGCGTCGAAAACGGCAATAGCCGCTATGCGTTAACCGTTGTGGACTATACGGTGGCCGAGCAGGCACACGTGGCACGCTGCCGCCGACTCGAGGCGGAACTCGATATCGTCAGCCCCAATCAATGCAGGGGCCGCGGGCACTTGGCCGACATTAGAGGCGCGACTGCGTTCGAGGCATGGAACATTCGCCAACGTAACAGCGGCGAGATCACCTACGACGCCTTTGGACAAATTGATGGGATTCCAGGTCACCAGATACAGATACTCCACCCTGATGAGTCTCGATCATTCATTGGAATCTATTTGCTCGAGCGCCGCCTCTATGTTCTCGAAGGAACGGTGCCGGGCGACGCCCCGCCTCCCGGGCTCTTTCAGCAATCCCTAGGCATGCTAGATGAGATGGGAAGGGCAGTTCGTTACCAGAGTGATGCCGAGGGCAACTACTCCCGCGTCCGAACTCTGTTCGAGTACATCGGCGACGAGGACCCGATCACAGGGGAACCCGTGACGGATGCTTCTGCGAGCGATGGTCGACTTAGGGATCCTAGAGAACGAACGGGCAGGTGGGTACCGGAAGCGTCTACTCGGGTTTACGAGTTGCGGACCTATACGACAGAGGAGGGGAAGCTGGAGAACCTGTTGACCCTCTTTCGCGATCACGCAACGCGACTTTTCGTAAAGCATGGAATGACCCACGTTGGTTACTGGGTGCCACAGGACTCACCGCGGTCCGCGAACACGTTAATCTACATAGTTGCGCACGACACTCGGGAGGCAGCGCAAGCAAACTGGGCAGCCTTTCGTGAGGATCCCGAGTGGCGGCGAGTAGCCGAAGAGTCACAGGCGAATGGACGAATCGTCGCAAATATCGAATCGGTATTTATCGAAGCTACCGATTTCTCGCCAGGTCAGTAGCGAAAGGTTGGGCGTAGAATTTTTCTATGGATATCGGCATTTCCGCTTCGGGCAGTTTAGCGGACATAGCGCCCGCCTGAAATCGAGAGAATCGAATGGCAGCTTTCGGGTGAAGCGGACGTTTAACGAATCCGCCGAATGACCCAGGCGACAGCTAGGCCGGAAGCGTAGAAAATTTGTGGAGGCAAAACAGCGGCCGTGAAAAACCAAAGTGCGTCCTCGGAAGACAGATTGCCCTGATAGGCGGCACTGAAGCCGAGCGCTATCCAGAAGATAACCCACAAAGCACTTGTCACCAGCCACGCTCGCTGCCAGGGGTTTAGCTTCATTAGTGCAGCACTCTTGCCGTGAGCCGGAGGCTTATCTAGCTTCCGTTCCACGGAAGCCGCGCCTTACCCACGCGATTGCCCATCCAAGGGCGTAAAGCGCAAGGAGCGCACCAAGCCAAATCGAGAACCGTAGCCAGATGACCGCTGCTTGTCGTCTTAGCAGAGACTGGTCCGCGTCCAGCCGAGACTGGATCTCACGGGAACGTTGCTGATCTGTCTCGTCAGCCCAGATGGCACGGTCTGGCTGATCCAGAATGAAGCCTGGGGGCGGGGACGAGCTATCGGCTGGCTCGGTAGGTCTGGACTCTATTAGCGCCAATTCCCGTCGCAGTTCTAGCTTCTCGCGTGGGTCCAGACCGCCACCTTCTTGAAGCACGATGAACTGGGACAGCGCAAACGAAATGCTCCACAGCACGACGCCAATGACCCAAATTCGCTGCCAGCTGTTGAGCTTCATTGAGGGCATGTTCATATTTGCCAGTGAGTCTTGCTCGTCACAGGGTTGCTGTGCGCCACCGGAAAGGACTTAATCGGCTATATGGCTTGATAGGCGTCTCGATAAATTAGGTAACGCCAAGCATGGCTTCTTTCAGCTCCCGCCGTCCTACTGCTATGCGATAGGGCATCGTCCGTTTGCTCAAATCTCCAAACACGGACTTAATCATGTCGTGGTGCTCGGATGACGGATCGATGACGTCGAGATTGCATGCAATGTACCAAAGTTGGTAGACAGACTGCGGGACAGTCAGCGTTCCCGATAGTTCAGCGATGTTGAGCACTGCGGATAGGAGTACGGCCGGCGTATCCGTGACGGCAAATTCATGTTGGGCATACGGATCTGTTTTCGCGTGCTTTAAGAAATTCTGCGTCTCACGCATGATGTTGAAATACGTCTTTGCATCAAGGCCGCGCACTGCTTGAGCCTGCAAGTCCCACGATTTCGAAGGTTCTTCTTTCTCGATAAGATCCGAGACGATGGCAGATCCCGCGCCGGCGAGTCTGTGTACCGCGACGATATCGGCTTAAGAAAAGAGCAACCGAACGGCAGGAACTGGCCGAAGACGGCCTCTAGTCAACAGCAGATGTCGCCGCCAAGGTGGCATCAGCGAATGGCGTGCACGCTGATACGGTGAGGGCGGCCGGTTGGAAGTTCAGCGAAAACGGCTGTAGACGACGGAGGGCGCTCAAACCCAGGATGTCGCGGTCAGCGTTGCGTAGCACGACTGCCTCGATATCTCGAAGTACACAAGTCTCGCCGAGGGCGAGCTCGGAAATCAGGTAAACCTTGGCTTCCATCGATCGGCCGGCCGCCGTCGTGCCTCGAATCGTTCGCTGGAGCGCAGTGGCGCCGTTCCGTTTTAGCTTCGCGAATGTACTGCGGGATAGGACCACGTAGCTGGAGCCGGTATCCACCAGCAAGTCCGACTCGATCCCACCAGAGAAGACGCCCCGAACGTAGTAGCCTCCCGTGCCCTGTTGCCACATCGGCAGCGATAGGCTGCCCGGGACATCGGCCTGCGCCAGAACCGGCAGCAGCGAGAGGAATGCCAGCAGTGTTGTGGATCGGAACATCTTGCTTCAACTCACTGCAAGATTCCTGCCAAGGTACGCTGGTTATATTTTTCAATTACTTACGGTGCAGCATGCGTATTTATACGGATGGGATCGCCCCATATTGGTGCGTAGAATTCGTTGTGTCGCACCATTTGAGCGCAGTCCGGGGTCAATTGTCGGGTTGGGCGGGTAAACCAGCGACGATTTCTTTAGGCGATTAGAGAGGGAAATAATGAATCGGTTTTCGAAGCACTTCACGGCAGCAACGCTCCTAGCGTTCGGTTTTTTCTCCATCCCAACGTTGTGGGCGGCGGATGAGACTGACACGGCTGCAAACTCGAGCAGTATCCGGGTGACTGATTTCCGCGGTCATCCGCCATTCAAACGCCGGTTCCTGTCCAGCGAGGAAACCGCTGAGTTGGCACGTTTCGAAGAGACCGCCGCCGAACCGACAGCGGAAAGCGTTCGGGTCGCTGACTATCGTGGCCGTCCCCCCTTCCAACGTAAGGTTTTGTCCGCTGACGAGGTCGCCGATTTGGCCCGCTTCGAGGAGACATCTTCTTCGGGTGCGGAGGATCGAGGGACACGGCGCGGCCCACCCGGGAAGCCGGGCGCGCGACGTTAGCCACTCCTACGAGTTTTTCGTAATGGGCTAAATGTCAGCCCGGGGGTGAGAGCGGACGCCTCTTGGGCGGAAAGCCGACGTCCCGGTGATTTATTCTCAGGATCGAGTGGACGGCAGGAAGTGGCCGTCCTGACACATTCATCCCTTGGGCGTTCGAGCTAGACTGGCCGCCCGCGACCTTTCCGGTTTCTGACGGGCTGCGGTCGACTCGACGTGAAGAAAGTATTCTCGTCCCCTGCGGTGAGCGAAGCCGTGTTAGTGCACGGCTTCGCTCCACAGCCGACTGTCGGTTAGCGTCCGAAGTAGTAGAGAAGCCCGACATTTATGGCATAAGCATCAACGTCACTCGGGGTGTCGAACCACTCGGCCTCTCCGCGAAGGCGCAATCCGTTTTCGAAATCGAACTCGATGCCGGCAGCGACTACGGCACCGCTATCATCGTAAAAATCGCCGACGTTGAATGAGATGGATTCAAAATTGTCGGTATAGCTATACCTGCCGCTAAAACTCGCGTCGTAGTAGCCGAGCGCTCCAAAGAGACTGATGCGATCGAATGGGATGATGCCGACCGCACGTAGCGTCAAGGTTTCTATATCGACATCAAAACTTTCAGTTACGTCACCACAGCAGGGGAGAAACCCGCTAAAGCTATCGTCAATACCCGACGTGTCGGACCAACCAGCCTCAAGCGCAAAGTGGTCATTAACGCGATAGCCGCCGAAGAGCCGCAGCTGGTCACCGCTTTCAGAAATCAGTTCGAAGTCAAGATCATCGTAGGCCTCGAGGCTAAGGATTCCGTAGGTCAGGCCAACAAAGCCGCCTGTCTCCTCCTGAGCTTGAACAACGGATGTCGCCAAAAGAAAACATGTCAGAACAATTACGTAGATTCGATTTCCTTTCAACATTATGGATTCCCCTTCCTCGTGCTCTGATATCAACGTGACGCTGAGCCTCCTTTTGTGGCTCCATTTTGCATGCGCAATGCTATATACCCACGATTTTGAGCAGAATTACGGGAAGTACCTATCCGCTTATTGTTGAACGACCGCAGTTGCTCGTCGGACAAGCGCCAGTTGGCCGTTTAGACTTTTTTGCATGGTTCCGGCGGCCACCGATGAGGCCGACGCCGCAAGCGTGCTCCAGGACGACTCATTGGTTGGATATCAGCGTCTGGTAGATGCCAATCACGTTGCCGGCGCGATGCTCGTCGAACTCGATCAAATGATCGTAGTCTTCCATTAGAACCGTATCGACGAGCTCCTCCTCGGTCAGTCCAGCCGAGATTCCTGCCGTAACGGCAGCGATGAGTTCCTCCATGTAACGTCGCTGCTCGATGGCATCGGCCTTCGTGCCGGGCAGCTCGTGACCCGGCGAGATGATGTCGAAATCGAGTTGCTCGGCGCGTCGCAGTGACTCGAGCCAGTCTGGGATGAAGCCGCCGTATAAGTCGTAGGCCGGCGGACGTTTCGGTGTCAAATAGTCGACCGCATGGATTACCCGCTCGTCTGGGAACAGCAAGAGGGTCGTATCGTCGGTGTGGTTGCGCCCCGTGTAGTGGAGGTCGACGGTCTTACCGCCTAGCGTGATCGATGCCTTGTCCGCGTAATAGACGTCAGGCGGCACCTGCTCGCCCCCCGAGCGTCGCATCCACATCTCCGCGTGGCTCAAGCCGCCATCTGCGTTCGTGTCTAAGGAAGCGAATTCGTCGTAGTGGGGTGTTCCGGCCGCTTCAGCCAGCTGAATGAGGCCGTCGCCGTTCGCATCCCAAAGTCGCTGGCGCGGATTCAGGGGTGCGTCAGTAGCAGGGGGTCGCATGTTTTTACGCATGTTCTCATGGCCGACAAACGTGGCCGTATCCGCAAAGACCTCGCCGCCGCTCGCGTGATCGTTGTGATGATGGCTGTAGATGACATACTTCACGGGGAGTCCGAATCGCTCATCGAGCTGTTCCTCGAGCCACGTAGCCATCTCGGTATTCATCGGATCGACGACGATGATTCCATCGGGCGTGACTAGGAACATGCCGAAATCCCGAACCTGTCTGAACCGGTAGATGTCGCCGGTCAGGTGAGTGATTTCGTGGCGCGGCAGGTTTTCACCTGAGCCAAGGCCCTGGTGCTGTTGAGCGTGGGCGGAATGAATCAGCCCGCAGGCGCTACCGATCAGCACGGCCAGAGTTAGTGTGTTTTTGCGCATCGAATCACCTCGTGCGTTTGCCCATTAGGATGCATGACGCAGTATATTTGATCCGACGACTATACTGTGACGCTGGGTCCTTTGCGCTGGGTCTGCGGTGACCGACGTTGGGCTTAACTGAAAGTCCGCTCTTCGCTGCGCTCGTTCTTTCGAGAGTTGCAATGACGGCTCGTGGTCGGCGGCAGACGCTCGTTTACGGTTATTATGCAAGCAGCCTGGCGACTCCGGGCGCCCGAGTTCAGGAAGGAGGTCGTGATGATCAAGAGCAGAACATTAGCCTTCGTTGCGGGCCTGTGCGGCGTCGTGGCGTATGCCGTCGGATCTATTGGAGAGGCGCAGGTCGTGGCGGGCCAGGCTGTCGATGCGAATGGCGCGCCCCAATACCGCGTCGATCCGTTCTGGCCCAAGCCGCTGCCGAACCAGTGGAGTATGCAGCAAGTCACGGGCCTTCACGTGGACCACATGGACCATGTCTGGTTCATAAACCGGGGAAGAGCGGCCCTGCCGATCGAGCTGGCGGCGGAACCCGGGCCTGGGGCGGCGCTGTGTTGCGTGCGCGGGCCGGAGATAATCGAGCTCGACCAGGAAGGCAACGTCCTGACCGCCTGGGGAGGGCCCGGCTACCATCCGTTGTGGCCGACTTACCTTCAGACCGTGATTGCCGATAGCCAGGGATTCGTCTGGGTTTCCGGCGAGGCGGCGCAGGACAGCATCCTGAAGTTCACGCGCGAGGGTGAGTTTGTCTGGGACTTCGGCCATAGACCGCCGAGACTCGGTACCGATGCCGACAATCGGACGTCACAAACGCCGGAGAACAACCAGGACGTCGACGCCATCGTGAACGTGGGACGCTTTCAGCTCGATGAGGTCGCCAACGAGATCTACATCATCGACCAGAAGCGCGTCACCGTGTACGACGCCTCGACTGGCGAGTTCAAGCGTGGCTGGGGTGGGCACGGAATGCCGTTGAGCGAGATCTCCAACGAGCCGATTCCCGGTTACACATGGACGGGCGAACCACCGCCCGAAGAGAGAAATTTCGCGCCGACGCTGCACTTCATCGAGATCTCGACAGATCGGCGCGTCTATATCGGTGAGCGTGGCCAGAACCGGATTCAGGTGTTCACCACGGCAGGGGAGTGGTTACAGGACATTTATGTCTCGCCAAACACGCCTGCGCAACGAGGCGGATGCGGTGGTCTGCGAGAGACTCCCGCCTCTCCCATGCCTGTTGGAACCTTCTACTCCTCGATCTGCGGCAGCATGTACAAGATGGTGATCTCCAAAGACGAGGAGCAGAAGTATCTATTCGTCGCCGATGCGCATAACGACGTTATCTGGACGGTCGACCGGCAGAGCGGCGAGACGCTTGGGTACTTCGGCGGAAACGGTCGCCTCGCCGGTCAGCTGCACTTTCCTAATGCGATCGGTATCGATACGCACGGGAACGTCTTCGTGGGCGAAGTCGACACTGCCAAACGGATCCAGAAGTTTGCCCCGGTTCTGACGAGCGTTCGCTAGATCGCGCGCGTTCTGGCTTCAATTAGTCTGCGACGCGTTGAACTCTGTGGATACTGTGACGAAAACGTCATATTGGGCCAGCCAGCTCAGGCGATAAGTGAGAACAGCGCTCCATATGTCTGAGTTTTTTGGACATTCCAACTTGGTGTTTTTTTGATCAATCTGAGTACTTCGCCGAGAAATCGCGGGGCAGAGGGCACTATGCCAGAGCTTCTCCACAGAGTTGTCCACAGATATTGTGGACAACCTGCAAGCCTCAGCTCGGTCGATCTCCTTTGATGGTTACTCGTCGGCCTTGACGTTCGGCGGGCCAGTAATCCCAGATCGCTCTGTGCATCGCGCAGCGGTTGTCCCAGAACGCGACGTCATAGCGTTCCCAGCGGTACCGTATCTGGAAGTCGACATGCTCACAGTGGTCGAATAGACACTCGAGTATCGCCTTGCTCTCAGGCTCGCTGAGCTCGTTGATGCGCGTCGTAAACGTCCGATTGACGTAAACGGCTTTGCGTCCCGTCTCCGGGTGGGTCCGAATGACAGGGTGGACGGCCTGCGGATAGGTCTTGCCGTGATCCTCCACGCCGCGGTCGGAATAACGACCTCTATAGACGTGCTCGGACTCGTGCAGGGCCGTTAGGCCTGACAGCATCTCCCTGAACGGCTCCGATAGCGCCTCATAAGCCGCATACATGTTGGCGAATAAAGTGTCGCCGCCGACTTCGGGCAGTATGTGCAGCTGCAGCATCGTACCGAGCGGCGGCTCCTCGTCGCACGAGACGTCGGAGTGCCAGAACTCGCCGTTGGCGACCTTCGAGTCCTTGTGTGCGTGAATCACGAAGATTTCCGGATGCCCGGACATCTGCGGAGCCGCTGGATGCATATGCAGATCGCCGAACATCCTGCCGATCTCGACGTGCGTCTCGGCGGCTATCTCGGTCTGTTCCTTGAAGAACAGTACCTGGTAGCGAAGCAGGGCCTGACGTATCGCTTGGTAGGACTGCTCATCGAGGCCATCGGCCAGATCGATGCCTCTGACTTCCGCGCCGAGCGCAGGCGCGAACGGCGTGACAACGATCTGTCCCTCGGACGTGACGGGAATGTGGGTCAACGATCTCGGGCCTCCGCGGAACTCGACGGCGATGCCGACGATCTCATACGAGAAGCTTACAACAGGTTACTCGTCCTCACGGCTCATCAGCTAGGTGCGCGATGCGTAGTACGCGACAACGCGGGGATCATTCTCGACGCGTTTCTGATGTTCGCTCAGTGTTGGCGCTACCTTCTGCACCAGGTCCGTCGGGACGTGATCGAGCATTCCTGAGCACAACCAGTGCGTCAAGCCCTGCACCTTGAGGTCCGCTACCGTCAGCTTACCGCCCGCAAAATACTCACCGCCTCCTCGAGCCAGCAGTTCGGCTAAGCCTCGCAGATAAACCGACAACCAACCGTCTACGAGTTGCTCGCGCGCCTCCCGAAGCGCTTCTCCTTCGAGGCCGAAGGTACTGACGACTCTATGGCTCGCGTCCTCGACCGCGCCTAACGCCTCGTCACAGTAGAGCGCTTGCAGATCGTCGTCAGGATACAAGCCCGCCATCTTTCCAACGTAGCGACTGATGCCGTTGGACTGAGTGACCTGGGCGCCATCGATCTCGAGCACAGGCACGCAATTGAAGCGGACGCTCGTGCGCATCTCTTGAAATTCGGCGAATGAGAGGCGTTCGTCTTCGAAAGCGATGCCTGCCGCGTGAAAGGCTATTCGGATCGGCTCACCACGGCCACCGTCCATGTCGAAATAGGTAAGTTTGTAGGTTGTCATTTTTCAAAAGTCCTCATGTTTCGCGAGATACAAATACTGGTAGCCTGAACTATTAATCGTACGTCTTCCAAACCTCGTCGGTTGAGGTAACTATCTTTGCGAGTCCCTCCGAAGTGCTTCTTCCGTTCGCCGGTAGCCGAACTCGATGAGCTCTGCGGCGCGGTCGAACTCGAAGAACGTGCAGAGATTGCGCGGGATTTCGACGATGAGCTTCGGTGTGTAGGCAGAGAGCTTCATGCGAGCGATCGTAGTCTGCATCGTGTCCATCGAGCGCAGCGCAAGCTCGATCGTGCTTGGATAACCGGGATCGACTCTCGACGTCCTCGGAATCAGGTCATCAATGTACTTCGTGATCCTGGCGCGGATTTGTGGCAGCGGTTCGTTCGGATCGGCGGCATCGGCTTTCGTGGTCTCGAGCGGCTCGGCCCGGCCGTTGAGGTCAACGGCAACAGTCCAGGCCGTGTCGTCATTCAGAGTGGGTGCGATCGGCACAGGGTTGATTAAACCACCGTCCACGAGCATCAACCCATTCCGTTCCACCGGAGCAAACAGTAGCGGCACCGCCATGGAAGCCCGAATCGCCTCGAATAGGGGTCCCTGGCTCAGCCAGACCTCGCGCTTGTCGTTGATTTCTGTCGCCACGGCCGTGTAGCCGATAGGTAGCTCCTCGATGCGGCGCTCGCCCACTATCTCCTTCAGGGCAGAGATGATTCGTTCGTCGCTGAAGATCGCGCCCCGCCCGAAGGACCAGTTGAGGAGCCTCATGATGTCGCGTCTCTGCAGCGCGCAGACCCACTCAGCATAGGTGTCCAGCTTCCCGGCAGCGTAAATTCCGCCGATCAACGCGCCGATCGAGCAACCCGCGATATAGCTGATGTGGTATCCGTGCGCCTCCAGACAACGAATCGCGCCAACGTGAGCCATGCCCCGAGCGCCGCCGCTGCCGAGAACCAGGGAGATGCGTTGCTTCGCCATGGAACCGATTGTGCGGTCTTTTCGGCGCTCGCTCCAGGCCGCTAGCTATCCATTGAGATCTTCGCGTATTAGTGCATGTTCGGCGGCGCAACCTCGACGCCGGCAAGTCCGTATCGACCGACGATGCGCTGCAACAGGCCGGAGCTACGCGCGTCATCGAGAAAGCGGTTCAGATAGGCGACGCCGGCCTCGTTTCCCTGGGCAACGACGATTGCCTGATCCGCCGACATGAGGCTGCCATCGACGATACGAACGCGGGGCTCGTCCGCCGTGACCGCCGACAGTCGCTGGACGTTCGTCGCGTACGCGTCGAGCTCGCCGGCGAGGAGCATGCGGGCTGCGTCTGTGTCTGTTGTCGTGCGCGGGAGATGCACGAGCTCGGCGTGCTCGATCGTACGACTCAAAAACAGATCGACGGCGACAGCCTCGCGAGCGCCGATGCGCACGCCCTCACGATCGGCGTCTTCGAGTGTGCGAATCGGCGAGTCTGCGCGCACGAGGTAGCTGTTGTGCCCGAGCACATAGACTTGGGCGAAATCGACTTGCTCCGCGCGCGTCGGATCGTAGGCGAGGAAGCCGATATCGGCGGCGCCGCTTCTCAAGGCTTCGATAACGCCCGGCACGCCGCGAATCGGGTTCATCGCCACGTCGACATCCATACGGCTTGCGAGCTCGTGCGCGAGATCGGGCACGATGCCCGTGATCTCACCTGAGTCGGGATCCACCCGGGCCTGAACGGGATTAGTCGCAAGAAATGCGGCCCGCAGCGTGCCCGTGGGCGCGAGCGCGGCGCGCATGGCCGCATCACCACCCATTTGTGCCAGTGCGGGAACGGCGATCACACCCAGCGCGAGTGAGAGAGTCCATCGTTTCCGCATTGGTAACCTCGCTAAACAAATCTATAGATATCCGCCGCCAACGCTCGAGTTGTGCGGCGACATGGTCGTCCTCGTGCGGCGCAGCCAAAGCGTAGCGCTTGTCCCGACCACGACAGCGATCAACAACCACCGCAGCTCCCCGAAGATGATCGCTGCGGACAAATCCGTCCAGCGGACATCGTAGGCGCGCCAAACGGTGTATCGCTCTGCCATCCAATGCCACGCGGTATGAGCAACGAAGACCGAGACCAGAATCGTCCCGATACGCTCATTGACAACATAGCGGAACAACACATTCATGATGGGAATCAATATGGCCAGAATCATGAGCTGACCGGCCTCGACACCCAGATTGAACGACAGCAGCGACATGGCCAGGTGCTCGCCGGCAAACTGCAACGTGTTCTGCAGGGCGAAGGAGAAGCCGAATCCATGAACGAGGCCGAAGCCGAACGCGACGGCCCAGTTTGCGCCGAACCGAACGCCGATTGCATTCTCGATGGCCAGATACAAAATCGTTAGAGCAATCAACATCTCGACGAGTGGTGCGAAGGAGAGAAACGTCGGGGCAAACCCCAGCGCAGAGGCGCCTAGCGTAATCGAGTGCGCGACCGTGAATGCCGTGACAACTCCGATTAACGAGCCGAGTCGTCGGCGCAAAGGAAGCACGAGGCACAGCAGAAAGAGAACGTGATCGGTGCCGTCGGGGATATGCAAGAATCCTTGACGGAAGAACCTGCCCGCCGCCTGCGCCGAGTTTGGATCGAGCGGAAGTTGCTCGACGTTCCCCGTTGTCTCGTACGATCGCACCTCGCCGTCCGGCGGTAGAAATCTGATCAGATGAGTTACGCCCAAGCCGAGCCGCTCGAAACGACTGCTGATCGAGAACTCTGACTGTGCCGAGCGAATCGGAACCTCCAGAAGGACATCCAGCAAGGCTTGTTGCCACACCAGGCCCGTATCGGGAGCCAGCGGCGGGCCCAGCACGCTAGCGAGCGCCGAGTCGTAGGATTGAAACGATCGATCCGTCGGTATGGAAGCACGGGCGGCAACGACTCGAAGCCCGGGAAGCGGAGCTTGCTCCTCGTAGATCTCGAGGTCGTTGACGATCCACAGATTCGCAGCATCTTGCAGCTGTTGGTCGGCACGTGAGATGTCGAGATAGCCGGGGCCGACGAGCGGAAAGCTCACGTCCCGCATGGCTTCGAGCGGCAGGCGCATCAGTATGCGCAGTCGGCCGTCCTCGGGCTTGATCAGTGTATGGATCGTGACGTCGTTGGGGATCTCGTGCGTGTGAGCGAGCCGAGCAACAAGACAGCTCGCACCCAGCGCAACGAGGAGCATCAACCGAAACGTGCCTGGCCGGAATCGCCGCAAGTCGTCGTGCCCCTGATCAAGCCTAGTCCGAATCCGCAGAGACTACCGTTTCCACCTGTCTTTGAAAACTCCGGCTCGCTATACTCATTTGGATTGCATCGGCGAGGCATATCCATGAGAAGCAAGCTACGACGGTCCCGGACTGGATTCCTACTGCCACTCGTTGGATACGCTGTCGTCGCAACCGCGCTGACGTCGTGCACGGACGGCGCGACCGATGAAAATGCTGCCGCCGGTGACGGCGGGCCAGTAGCGCCGATGTTCGAGGTCGATCCTTTCTGGCCGAAGCCGCTGCCGAACCACTGGATCATTGGCTCGGCCATTGGTGTCTCGGTGGACTCTCGCGATCATGTCTGGATTATTCATCGCCAGGGATCGTTGAACCAGAGGACCGAGATGAGCGCCGGCACGAACCCGCCGACGGCCGAGTGCTGTATTCCCGCGCCACCTGTGCTGGAGTTCGATCCGGAGGGCAATCTGGTCAGCTCCTGGGGTGGGCCAGGTGATGGGTACGACTGGCCGAGCTCGAATCACGGCATCACCGTGGATCATATGGACAATGTGTGGATCGGCGGTAACGGCATGACCGATGCGCACATTTTGAAGTTCACCCGATCAGGGCAGCTGCTGATGCAACTCGGCGCGCCCGGCGCATCCGGTGGCAGTAACGACACCGAGAATTTTGGCCGCGTCGCCGAGATCTCGTTCGATCCGGAGTTCAACGAGGCCTACGTCGCGGACGGCTACGGCAATAAGCGCGTGGCCGTATTGGACATGAACACAGGCGAGCTCAAACGGTATTGGGGCGCGTACGGCAATCGGCCCGATGACACGGATCTCGGACCGTATAATCCCGACGCGCCGCTAGCACAACAATTTCGAAATCCCGTGCATTGCGCGGAACCTGCGAACGACGGGCTGATCTACGTATGCGATCGTCCGAACGATCGGATACAGGTTTTCACGAGAGATGGCACGTTCGTCTCGGAAGTGCGAATCGCGCCGCGAACCTTGGGCGACGGCTCCGTCTGGGATATCGCTTTTTCGAAAGACGCAGAGCAGACCTATATTTATCTTGCCGACGGCAAGAACGAGCGCGTCTACATCATCTTGCGTGAGACGATGGAAATCCTGACGACGTTCGGTGATGGCGGGCGTCAGCCCGGACAGTTTTTTGCCGTGCACAGTATCGCAACTGATTCGCTCGGCAATATCTATACGACCGAGACGTACGAGGGCAAGCGCGTCCAGAAGTTCGTCTATCGCGGGATTGGTCCCGTCACGGCCGAGCACCAGGGTGTGCTGTGGCCACGAGGCGATTAGCCGGAGGGCGTTGACGGCG
>JAOTTJ010000316.1 GCA_029864465.1 Gammaproteobacteria bacterium
CGAGTATCACTTCCCGCGCGCTGCGTTCGTCGAGGCGCCTGTCGAAAGCCTTGCGGCTTCGCTGGCAGGGATCGTAGCCGCGGCGGGCGGCGAGGCGTCGGGAGCGAAAGCCGACGATGCGGCAAAGGCCGCTGCCGCGATATTGAGCGGCAAGCAGCGCTCGCTCGTTTTGCTCGGGCAGATTGCGCAACGCCATCCGCGGGCCGCGGACATTCGCGCGCTTGCCGCGCAGCTGTGTCGTGTCACGGGTGCGCAGCTCGGCTATCTGCCGGAGGGCGCGAACGCAGCCGGCGCGGCGCTCGCCGGGGTGCTTCCGCATCGCAGTGCCGGCGGCCAGGCCCGTGAGTCGATCGGCCGCAACGCGCGCACGATGCTCACGGCACCGCGCCGCGTGTATATGCTGTTCGGTGCGGAGCCTGACGGCGATTTCGCCGACGATGAGCTTGCCGAGCAGGCACTCAACGCAGCTGACACGGTTGTCTGCTTCACGCCGTTCGTTACCGATACGTTGCTCGAGTGCGCGGACATTCTGCTTCCGGTCAGCACGTTCGCGGAGACCGCCGGGACGTTCGTCAACGCCGAAGGCCGTTGGCAGAGCTTCGGGCCAGCTGCGAAGCCCATCGGCGATGCGCGCGAAGGCTGGCGTGTGCTGCGCGTGCTCGGCAATGCGCTCGACCTGCCCGATTGCGACTACCAGACCGCCGACGAAGTGCGTGATGCGTTAAAGCAGGCGCTTGGGGACGCCGAGGCGGACAACAGCCATAACGGCACATGGGACGTCGGAATCGACGTCACGGGGGACATCGACGGCGAGCTCGACGTGCCGATCTATTCGGTCGACGCCGTCGTTCGCCGCGCGGCTGCATTACAGAACACCCAGTTCGCCGGCGGTAGCGAAGACGATGAGCCCACAGAGCGGGCCGCGGGGGCGTAGCGTCGGGCATGAACGCGCTGTTTACTACAATTGACGATCTACTCTCGGGTTTCGGGATTCCGGCGCCGATTCCCTACATCGTCGTCACGGCAATCAAGATCGTCATCGTGCTCGTGCCGTTGATCCTCTCGGTCGCCTACTTCACGTACTGGGAGCGCAAGATCATCGGCTGGATCCAGAACCGCATGGGTCCGAATCGCGTGGGGTGGAAGGGCCTGCTGCAGCCGTTCGCCGACGTGATCAAGATGCTGTTCAAGGAGATCGTGATCCCGGCGAACTCGAACCGCTTCCTGTTCCTGCTAGCGCCGCTCGTCTCCCTCGTTACTGCGTTCTCGGTCTGGGCGGTCGTACCGTTCAGCGATACCTACGTCATCGCCGAGATCGACGCGGGCCTGCTCTACGTGCTCGCGCTGACGTCCTTGGGCGTTTACGGGGTCATCATCGCGGGCTGGGCTTCGAATTCGAAGTATGCGTTCTTGGGTGCGATGCGTTGTGCCGCGCAGATCGTCGCGTACGAGATTGCCATGGGGTTTGCGCTCGTCGGCGTGCTCATGGCCGGCGGTAGCCTGAAGCTCGGCGACATCATTCTTGCGCAGCAGGGCACGAGCGTCCTGAGCTGGTTCTTCATTCCGCTGTTTCCGCTCTTTCTCGTCTTCTTCATCTCGGGTCTCGCCGAGACGAATCGCGCGCCGTTCGACGTTGCCGAAGGTGAATCGGAGATCGTTGCGGGCTTTCACGTTGAATACGGCGGTATCGCATTCGGCTTATTTTTCTTGGCCGAGTACGCGAACATGATTTTGATCACGGCGCTGACCGTCGTGTTCTTTCTCGGCGGTTGGCTTTCGCCGTTCGCTGGCATTGGTGCGCTAGAGGGCACATTGCTCGCGCAGCCTGGCTTTCATTGGCTCGCTGCGAAGATGGTTTTCTTCATGTTCTGTTTCCTCTGGGTGCGCGCGACCTTCCCACGGTATCGCTACGACCAGATCATGCGGCTCGGCTGGAAGGTATTTTTGCCGATCACGCTGTTGTGGATTTTCGTCGAGGGCGTATTCGTCGCGCTCGAGATCGGGCCGTGGGCGGCTTAAGGAAAGGGGTCTGACCTTGGTAGCAAATCTCGTCAAGACGTTTCTCATGACGGAGCTCGGCAAGGGATTGCGGCTGACGTTCAAAAACCTCTTTATGAGGAAATTCACCGTGCAGTATCCGGAGGAGAAGGCGCCGCAGTCACCGCGCTTTCGCGGGCTGCATGCACTGCGCCGATACCCGAATGGCGAGGAACGCTGCATCGCCTGCAAGCTTTGCGAGGCGGTCTGCCCCGCTCTGGCGATTACGATCGAGTCGGATGTTGCCGACGATGGCACGCGGCGCACGACCCGTTACGACATCGATCTTTTCAAATGCATCTACTGCGGGTTTTGCGAGGAAGCGTGCCCCGTGGATGCGATCGTCGAGACGCGTATCCATGAGTACCACATGGAAGTGCGCGGCGAGAACATTATGAACAAGGACAAGCTCCTTGCCGTTGGCGATAAATACGAGGCCATGATCGCAGCCGATAAGGCTGCCGATGCACCGTACCGGTAAACACGATGTCGGCCACACTGATCACGACCATTTTGTTCTATACCTTCGCCGCGGTGCTCGTCGTCGCGGCGCTCGGTGTCGTGACGAGCCGTAATCCCGTGCACTCGGCGTTTTTCCTCGTACTTGCCTTTTTCCAGAGCTCGATGCTCTGGCTGCTGCTGGAGGCGGAGTTTCTTGCTGTCGTGCTCGTGCTGGTCTACGTTGGCGCCGTCATGGTGCTGTTCCTATTCGTCGTCATGATGCTCGACATCAATGTCGAGGAGCTGCGTCAGGGTTACACGCGCTATCTGCCGCTGGGACTCGTTGTCGCCTCGGTCGTGATCGTAGAGATCGCGCACGTGATCTGGTTCCGGTCCCAGGATCTACCGCTGCTGACCACGCCCGCGGCGCGACCGGCCGACTACAGCAACACGAAGGAGCTCGGAGCCGTGCTCTATACGGAGCACGTTTATGCATTCGAGCTCGCAGCCGTGATTCTGCTGCTTGCGATCGTTGCGGCGATTACGTTGACGATGCGGCGCCGGCCCGGTCTGAAGGTCCAGAACATTGCCAAGCAGGTCGCCGTGCGGCGGGACGATCGCGTGCGCCTCGTGAAGGTCGACGCCGTCAAGGACGAGGAAGGCTGACGGCATGGTGACGATATCGCATTACCTTATTTTGGCCGCCGTGCTCTTCAGCGTGAGCGTGGCGGGCATCTTCATTAACCGCAAGAACGTCATCCTATTGTTGATGTGTATCGAGCTGATGTTGCTCGCGGTCAATTTCAATTTCATTGCGTTTTCGAGAATGCATGACGACACGGTCGGGCAGGTGTTCGTGTTCTTCATTCTCACTGTGGCGGCAGCCGAAGCCGCAATCGGTCTTGCGATTCTCGTCGTGCTGTTCAGAAGCCGGCACAGCGTCAACGTCGAAGAGTTGGATACTTTGAAGGGCTAGCGGTGGAAGGTATCTATCTCAGCATCGTGCTCTGTCCGCTCGTCGCCGCAGCGGTCGCGGGATTGTTCTGCCGAAAGATCGGTCGCGTAGGCGCGCACACGATCACGATCGCAGCCGTCGCAATCTCGTTCTCGCTCTCCGCGTATGTGCTCAAAGGGCTTGCCTGGGACGGCATGCCGATCTACAACGAGACGCTCTACCGTTGGGCGATCATCGGCGGCTTGAGCATGGAGGTCGGCTTTCTGATCGACCACCTCTCTGCGCTGATGATGACGATCGTGACGTTCGTATCGCTCTGTGTGCACGTCTACACGATCGGCTACATGCACGACGACGACGGCTACCAACGATTTTTCAGTTACATCTCGCTGTTCACGTTCGCGATGCTCATGCTCGTGATGTCGAACAACTTCCTGCAGCTGTTCTTTGGCTGGGAGGCAGTTGGTGTC
>JAOTTJ010000317.1 GCA_029864465.1 Gammaproteobacteria bacterium
GGTTTCGCTTCGATGGCGACGAGATCGTTCCATCAGCACGACCGGAGATAGTCGTCAGCGGCTTTCCGGAGCAGCGCCTCCACGAAGCCAAGACGTTCGCGATCGATGCGGCAGGCAACATCTACGTCAACGTTGGCGCGCCGTCGAACGCCTGCATGGAGGAGTTTCGTACGCGAGGCTCGCCCGGCCAGCAGCCATGCCCGCAGTTAGACCTGCAGGGCGGCATCTGGCGATATGACGCGCGCGCGACGGGACAAACGCAAGCCGCCGATGGCGAGCGCTTTGCTACGGGCGTGCGCAATGCCATGGCGATCGAGTACAACGCTGGCGAGGATGAGGTCTACTTTCTGAGCCACGGGCGCGATGCCTTGTTCATGCTATTTCCGGAATACTACGATGCGGACGCCAGCGCCGAGTTGCCGTCGGAAGAGATGCACGTGCTCGTCGAGGACGGCGACTACGGCTGGCCGTACACGTACTACGATCATATTCAGGGTAAGCGGCTCGTAGCGCCGGAATACGGCGGTGATGGGCGGATCGAGCCTGAGGCGGGCCTCTATCGCGAGCCCGTTGCCGCATTCCCGGGTCACTGGGCACCGAACGATCTAATGTTCTACTCGGGCGATCGATTGCCCGAGCATTTCCGTGGCGGCGCGTTCGTCGTGTTTCACGGCTCCTGGAATCGCGCACCGCGTCCTCAGGACGGCTATAAGATTGCGTTCCTGCCGTTCGAGAACGGGCGGCCGAGCGGTGACTGGGAGGTCTTCGCCGATAGCTTCAAAGGCGCCGACGTGCTCGAGAATCCCGCCGACGCCGTACACCGGCCGATGGCCATCGCGCAGGGGGCAGACGGTGAGCTGTACGTCTCCAGCACGGTCAGCGGACGCGTCTGGCGGATCGACTACGTCGGTAACTGAGCGGCGCGCGGCGTGGGGTTCCGAATACTGGTCGCGATCCTCGTCGCTTGTTGCGGCGCTATCGCGGCGGGTTGCGCGACGGCGCAGCCTGCGGCCGAGGTGCCCGTCGTAGATGGCGAGCAGATCTACGCGCGAGACTGCCTCGCCTGTCACATGGGCGATGGCCGTGGTGTGCCCGGTATGAATCCGGCGCTCGTCAACAGCGCGTGGGTAGCTGGGAGCCCCGATGCGTTGGCCGGTTTCATTTTAACGGGTGGGTACGGCCCCGACGTGCTGATGGCCCGTTTCGACTATCTTAGCGACGCTGAGCTTGCGGCGCTCATGAGCTACATTCGCGCGCAATTCGCCCGTATCCAAGAGGCGCCGATTCTGCCGTCACTCGTCGAGCAAATGCGCAACCAGCTGCAATAGGAACTGTCTATGAGCAACCTCTTCGACTTGAGCTACCCAACCGTCGCGATCGCCGGGAGTCAGGATCGTTTTCCCGTCCGGCGAATCTACTGTGTAGGTAGAAACTATGCCTCGCACGTTCGAGAAATGGGGCACGACCCGGACCGGGATCTGCCGTTCTTTTTCATGAAGCCGCCGGATGCGATCGTCGAGAGTGAGGGCAGCGTTGCTTACCCGCCGCAAACCGCGAATCTGCACCACGAAATGGAGCTCGTCGCCGCGATCGGCAGGCAAGGGGCCGGTATCTCGGCGGATGAGGCCAACGGCTATATCTGGGGTTACGGCGTTGGTATCGACCTGACGCGCCGCGATCTCCAGGAGGAAGCCAAAAACCAGGGACGCCCATGGGATGCCGGCAAGGGCTTCGATCAGTCGGCGCCGATCAGCGCGCTGCATCCCGCGGCGGAGATTGGCCATCCGAGCACAGGCCGGATCTGGCTCGAGGTCAACGGTGAGATCAGGCAGGATTCGGACATCGACAAGCTGATCTGGAGCATACCCGAGATCATCGCGCACCTGTCGGGCCTGTTCACGCTCGAGCCCGGGGACCTGATCTACACCGGAACGCCTGCAGGCGTAGGGCCTGTCGTTGCGGGCGACCGCCTTAGCGGTGGCGTCGACGGCGTCGACACCCTTATTATCGATATCGTTTGACCCCGGGGGGCCGTTGTCGGCCTGCAGGAGGTTACGATCGCCGCGCCGAGACCCGAACAGGACCCGAGCCAGCTCGCTTTCACGCAACGCGTGGGGCGCGAGCAGCTCGTGCCGCTGTGGAATTTTTTCAGTGAGTGGTTTACGCACGAGCCGCGCGTCGCAGCGCAGCCATACCTATGGCATTACGATGGCCTGCGCGACCTGCTGCTCGAGTCGGCCGACATCATCAGCGCCAAAGAAGCCGAGCGGCGCGTGCTCGTGCTGGAGAATCCCGGCCTCGCAGGCAGACATCTCGTCACCGACACGCTGTACGCGGGCTTGCAGGTCATCACGCCGGGTGAGGTCGCGCCGGCCCACCGCCACACGCCCGTCGCACTGCGCTTCGTCATGGAAGGCACGGGCGGTTACACGGCAGTTGAGGGCGAGCGAACCTGGATGGAGCCGGGCGACTTCATCGTCACGCCATCCTGGGCCTGGCACGATCATGGCCACGAAGGCGAGGGCCCCTTCATCTGGCTCGATGTGCTCGACGTGCCTACGATCCGGTTTCTCGGTGCGAACTTCACGGAGCGTTACCCGCAGGAGCGTTTTCCTCAGGGACCGCCCGTTGATGACAGCTTGCATCGTTACGGGACGAATATGCGCCCCGTCGGCTACGCGCGGGAGAGTCTCGCATCGCCAGTGTTCAGCTATCCGTATTCACGTACGCGCGAGGCGCTCGAGCGTCTGAAGCAGCATAGCGAATGGGATCCGTACCATGGGCTCAAGATGGAGTACATCGACCCAACGACCGGCGGTCCGGCGATTCCGACGATTTCGACCTTCATACAGCTGCTGCCGAAGGGTTTTGCAACCGAAACCTACCGGAGCACGGATGGCGGCGTATTCGCCGTTGCCGAGGGTACGGGCACCGTGACGATCGGCACGGGCGAGGCGGCAAAGCAGTTTCGCTTCGCCAAGCGCGATATTTTCTCCGTACCTTGCTGGGCGCCGTACTCGATCGTCGCCGACGAAGAGTCGGTGATCTTCAGCGCGTCTGATCGCTCCGTGCAGACGAAGCTCGGCATCTGGCGTGAGCAGCGTTGATCGATGGCGCTACGGCTCTATACCTATTTTCGCAGCTCGGCGGCCTACCGGGCCCGGATCGCGCTGAACTACAAGGGTCTCGACTTCGAGCCGGTCAGCGTGCATCTGCAGCGTAAGGAGCATCGCACCGAGGACTATCGGCAGCTGAATCCGCAAGCGCTCGTGCCGGCGCTCGACGACGACGGCACGGTCATTCCGCAGTCTCTCGCGATCATCGAGTATCTCGAGGAGATACAGCCCTTGCCTGCGCTCCTACCGAGCTCGCCACAGGATCGCGCGATCGTACGCGCGATGACCCAGCTCATCGCCTCTGAGATTCACCCGCTGTGCAACCTGCGGATCCTCGTTTACTTGAAGGAGCAACTCGGTCAGAACGAGGAGGGGGTCAACGCATGGTATCGGCACTGGATCGCCGAGGGCTTCGGTTCGCTCGAGACCATGGTCGGGCGCCACAGCGGCGACGGGAAGCATTGTTTCGGCACCTCGATAACGCTCGCCGATGTCTGTCTCGTGCCGCAGATGCTCAACGCGAGACGTTTCGACTGCGATCTCGAACCGTATCCGGCGTTGCGACGCATCGACGCGGATTTGTGCGAGAACGAGGCGTTCGCGGCCGCTCACCCGAGCCGGCAGCCCGATGCTGAGTGACTTGCTGGCGTTTGCTGTAATAAAGTTGCTCGAAACTGGAGCCGCGGATTCGTCGGCGTTTTTCGATTAAAGCAAGAGAAAAGAGCAGGAGGGGGGGGATGAGAATTAGACACCCGGGTCGAC
>JAOTTJ010000043.1 GCA_029864465.1 Gammaproteobacteria bacterium
AGCCAAGACGGGTTTAGCCCCGGCGAGCGTCTTGCGCAGGCGGCGGCCGCCGCCGATGCACGACGTGAGCCCAAGCACGCAGATGCGCCGTCGCAGGAAACAGCACCTGTCCAGAGCGAACCCCGCGCTGCCACGCGGCCTGAGCCGCGAGCCGAGCCTACGCGCGAACCGGCGCAACGAGACACGGTGACGGCCGATGCCGCCCCGATGACGCCACGGCAAACAGCATCTGAGCAGCAAGAACGGCGAGCCGAAACGCCGCATCAACCGGCCCAACGAGACGCGGTGCCCGCAGCCTCATCGGCCTCGCAACCACCAGCGCGTGCCGAGGAAAAACGTCGAGACGATGCCCCTAAGGCGGTGACAGCGGCCAAACCAGCCGATGCGCAGAAACCGAGCGAGCAGGTCAACGTGTCACCGGAGCCGGATCGCCCCTCAGATACATCGACGCCGTGAGCTAGCGCGCGGCGCCGGCGCGTAGCCGGGACAACAAGCCGCGCGACGCCTCCTCGACAAGGTCGAGCACGAGCTCGAAGCCGTTGCTGCCGCCGTAATACGGGTCGGGCACCTCTACACGCCCGAGCTGCGGCGCATAGTCCAGAAATAACTCGATACGAGCCGAGTATTCTTCGGGACACTGCTCGCGAAGGACCGCAACGTTGAGCTTGTCCATTGCGATGATCAGATCGAAGCGTGAGAAATCGTCTTCGACGACTCTGCGTGCACGCAATGCGGCTAAGCTAATGCCGCGCCGCTCGGCCGCGCGCTGAGCACGTGGATCCGGCGGCTCGCCGATGTGGTAGGCGTGCGTGCCTGCGGAATCGACGTGCACGGCCAGATCCGGCGCTTCCGTGGATGCCAGGTGCCGAAACACCCCCTCCGCCGTCGGCGAGCGGCAAATGTTGCCCATGCAGACGAACAGGATGCGCGAGTCAGGCTCGGGCTGATCGATTGGGTCACGGGAATTGCCGCGTAGTTTGTCGATCAGATTTTTCACGAACCCGTACGCTGTATTACCGCAGGCCGGCGACGTGCTCGCGAACCGCCACTAGATCGGCCTCGGTATCCACGCCTCCCGGCGGCGACTCCACGGCGAGCTCAACCGCAATTCCTAATCCGAGCCAAAGTGCCCTGAGCTGCTCCAGTCGCTCGATCCGCTCTAGCTCGCAGGGTTCGGTTGCCGCGATCTCGCGCAACGCACGAACGCGATAAGCATACAACCCGATGTGCCGATACGACGTCGGCACTCCACCCTCGCGCGGCCAAGGAATCGGCGCCCGGCTGAAATACAGTGCCCGGCCCGACTTAGCAACAACCACTTTGGCCATGTTCGGATTTTCGCGATCTTCCGCCGAATTAATCGGCGCCATCAGAGTCGCGATCGCAGCATCGGAATCTCGTGCCGCCAAACTCGCCACCTGAGCAATCAATGCCGGTGGGATCAGCGGCTCGTCCCCCTGGACGTTGACTACGATCTGTTCGTCATCCCAGCCACGCCGCTCCGCCACCTCGGCGATTCGATCCGTCCCCGTGCTGTGCCTAGCGCTCGTCATCTCGACGGGCGCGCCTATTTGCGCGCACACTTGCGCGATGCGCTCATCGTCGGTTGCGACAAGTGACTCGGTCGCGCCGCTCTGACAGGCACGCTCGTAAACCCAGGCGATCATCGGTCGACCGCCGATATCGGCGAGCGGCTTGCCTGGCAAACGGACTGAGTCGTATCGTGCCGGGATGACGGCGAAGAAATTCTGTTTCGAGCTCATAAATCCCGGAGCACCCGGCGCAGAAGCCGATCTCCGTCACCGCCTTGAAATTCGAGATTCACTGCAACACTCCAAAAACGAGGATCGGCGAAAGCCCGGCATTTGACGGCATCCTTCTCCGTCATCAGGACGGGATGTTGATCTCCGAAATCGAGGTCGCTCGGCTGGTACCGAGCATGGTCTGGGAACGCGTGCCGAATAACACGAATCTTTTCCGATCTGAGCATCTCGAAATACTGGTCCGGGTTGCCGATTCCGGCAACCGCATGCACGATCGTATCGCGGAAATCGCTGAGCGTCCGCTGACCTTTGCCTGCAAGTTGGTACACGCGATCGGGCACGAGCGTCATACGAAAAACCGAGCCCTCCCCCCAATCGCCTCCGTTGACTATGACAGCATCGACGTGATTGAGCCGCGTTGCCGGCTCGCGCAGTGGGCCCGCAGGCAGACAAGCCTCGTTGCCGAGGCCGCGTTCACCATCGACGACGGCAATCTCGAACGTCCGACCTAGCGCGAGGTGTTGCAAGCCGTCGTCAGCGATCAGCGCGTCCAGTCGTGTCTCGGCAAGCAACGCCTTGGCGGCAGCAACCCGATCTGCTGCGACCATGACAGGGCAACTGGTCGCCGCGGCTATCAGCACGGGCTCATCTCCAACCTCGAGCGGATCGCTGTCACCCTTGACCCGCCGTGGACCGTCTGCCGCGTTGCCGCCGTAGCCGCGACTCACACAACCGACACGCAGACCGCGATCCTTGAGCTGATTGGCCAACCAGATCACACAGGGCGTCTTGCCGGTCCCGCCGACTGTCAGGTTGCCGACGACGATGACGGGAACTGGAAGGTGCTCGATCTTCTTGATACCTAGCGTGTAGCAGTCGCGGCGTAAGATGGAGACGAGCCGATACAACATCTCCAGCGGCCAGAGCACCCAACGCATCGGGTGCTGAGGTGAATACCAGATCGATTCGAGACGACGTCCCAATGACTCCCACATCGTTCAAAGCTCCTACACAGCAAACTGCATGCGGTACAAACCGCTGTAATAGCCCTGCTGGGCTAGCAACTCGTCGTGTCGGCCACGTTCCACGATCAAACCATTGTCTAGGACGACGATACAATCCGCGTTCTCGACCGTCGAAAGCCGGTGCGCAATCACGAGCGTCGTGCGTCCCTTCATCAGATTATCGAGCGCCGCCTGGATTCGCCTCTCGGATTCGGAGTCGAGCGCGGAAGTCGCCTCGTCGAGAATCAGCACCGGCGCATCCTTGAGCAATGCCCGTGCAATCGCGATTCGCTGGCGCTGGCCGCCTGACAGCAGCACACCGCGCTCTCCGACCTGTGAGTCGAGCCCACCCGGCAGCTCGCGGGCGAACTCGGTGACATACGCCGCTTCAGCCGCAAGCTCGACGTCGGCACGCTCGGCACCCGCGAGAGTTCCATAGGCAATGTTGTTTGCGATCGTGTCGTCGAAGAGCACGACATCCTGGCTGACGAGCGCAATCTGGCGTCGGAGATCCTCGAGCCGATACTCGCGCACGTCGCGCCCATCGAGCAAGAGCTCGCCCGACTCGATCGGGTAGAACCGCGGCAAAAGATTGACGAGCGTCGTCTTACCGCTACCGGAACGCCCCACCAGGGCGACCGTCGTGCCGGCTGGAACGGTAAGAGAGATATCGTCGAGAACCGTACCGTTCTCCTCATCGTAACTAAACGAAACGTGACGAAACTCGATGTCGCCACGCGCCCGCGACAGCGGTACCGTACCCGTATCGATCTCTGCAGGCTGGTCCAATAGCTCGAATAGGCTGTCGCCGGCCGCAATACCTTTCTGCAACGCAACGTTGATATTGATGACGCGCTTGAGCGGCGCCATGAGCATGCCCATGGCTGTGAGGAATCCCATGAATATCGCTGGGTCGAGATCTTCTGCGAGCTGATCGGAGAACGCCACCCAGATAATCGCCGCGACGCCGATCGCGAGCGAGTACTGTGTTAGCGAATCACCGGCTGCGCGTGTAGCGACGATCCTGAGGTTGATCTTGTAGTTGTGACGGTTGATCTCGTCGAACTGTCGCTGCTCGTATTCTTGCCCGCCAAAGATCTTTACGATCCGATGACCCGAGAGCGCTTGCTCTGTCACGCGGGTTGCATCGCCCATCGATGCTTGAATTCGCGTGGAGTACCGCCGGAAGGCCTTACTCATGATCGCTACGAGAACAGCGATGACGGGTGCCGTAACGCCAACGAGCATCGTCAGCGTCGCGCTGAAGTAAACCATTGCCCCGACGAGCGCGATCATCGTCAGCGTATCTCGAACTAGCACGACGACGACGCTCGAGATCGCCTCGGCAACCTGCTCGGTATTGTAGGTCAATTTGGAGATCAGCGTTCCGCTCGACGATCTATCGAGGAAGCGCGAAGGCAACATCGTGTACTTGCGGAAAAGCTCGTTGCGTAGATCGCGGATAACGCGTCGGCCCAGCCAGCCGAGCCCGTAGACGGCAATAAAATCCGTGCTGCCGCGAACCGCAAAAGTCAGTAGAAGCCACAGCGGCACGAGCGTACCGCCGCCGCGACCGATATCGCCCAGCGTCGCCATGACGTCGCGCATGATGAACGGTACGAAAAAATTTGCGCCCGAGTAGAACAGCATAGCCACGAGCGCGATGAGAATGACACGCCAGTGTGGCGTAACATAGCTGAACAGCCGACCGTAGACGGTCGCAACTTGGGAATTCAGAAAGTTGGCCATTGGCCTCAACCCTCGGGCGGCGTCACCGTGGCGATGCTGATCCGCACGAAGCCGAGCTGCCCGGCAACGTCCATCGCCGTCACAACGGCCTGGTGCGTCGCCAGCGCATCGGCGCGGACAAACACGGGTAGATCACGAGATTCACCAATCGTCCGTTCAATCGCTGTCCGGAGCGTACTGCGTTCACTGTTGACGAGCGCGCGTCCGTTGACGAAATAACCACCCGTCTCCGTGACGATAATCTCGAGGCTGTCAGCTTGGACGACAGGCTCAGTCTGTGTCCGAGCTTGCGGCAAGCGCAGGCTGATCTCAGTCTCGCGCACGAAGCTCGTGGACACCATGAAAAACACGAGCAACAGCAAGACGACGTCGATGAGCGACGTCAGATTGACCTCAGGCTCTTCTTTTGATCGGCTCTGAAGATTCATGCTCGACGATTTCTGCGCCCTTCTGTTGCGAAAGTGCTTCCAAGAACTTCATCGCCTCCTTTTCCATACGCACGACGAGTCCATCAACACGGCCGCGCAGGTATCGATACCCCATCAAGGAAGGAATCGCCACCGTCAAACCCGCCGCTGTCGTGATCAGCGCCTCGGAAATTCCTCCAGCGAGCACACTCGGATTACCGACTCCACTCGCCGTGATTGCGGCAAAGACCTTGACCATTCCGATGACCGTACCGAGCAAACCGAGTAACGGCGAAATCGCCGCGATCGTGCCGAGCGGATTCAGATAACGCTCGAGCTCGTGAACGACGTGCCGGCCCGTATCCTCGATGCTCTCCTTGACGATTTCGCGGCTTTCCTGCCTCTTCAGCAACCCGGCAGCAAGTACCTGCCCCAACGGTGAGCCCTGATGCAGCGCTTGGATATGCTGGGGATCAAGCTGCTCGTTCCTGACCCACTTCCAGACCTGCGCGGTCAGATCCTTCGGCAATACACGGCTCGGCTGCAGCGTCCACAGCCTCTCGAGAATGATTGCGGCAGCCACGACGGAACACGCGATAATCGGCAGCATCAGCCATCCGCCGGCTTGCACTATCTCCCACATGAACGACCCGCTATTCCCACGAAAGCTGCGCCGAACTATAGCGCGCCCGTAGGGGATTCACCAGGGAACTATGGCACGTTCAATCCGTATCTATGCGCCACGCATAGCGGCGTTGTGCGCGTTTCGATCGC
The DNA here is from genome assembly GCA_029864465.1 of Gammaproteobacteria bacterium. Taxonomy (GTDB): domain Bacteria; phylum Pseudomonadota; class Gammaproteobacteria; order Steroidobacterales; family Rariloculaceae; genus JAHEEM01. The sequence continues at coordinate 5,698 of JAOTTJ010000043.1, forward strand.
AGCTCGAAACCATTGCCCGGAGTGAATAGTAGGCTCACGGCACCAGCCTCACCCGTGACGATCGTCTCTGCGCCAACGCGTTCCCAACGCGCAACGACGTCTTCCTTGGGAAATCCCCACTGGTTAGCATGCCCGGCCGAGACGACGGCATAGGCAGGCCGGGTCGCAGCGGTAAACGCCGCGGTGGAAGATGTCGCGCTGCCATGATGCGGCACGATGACGACATCAGCCGTCAGATCCAGGCCCGCAGCAACTAGCGACCGCTCGCCCGTGCGCTCGACATCGCCCGTCAGCAGCAAGACATGCTTCGCAGTACTGACCTTGAGCACGCAGGAACTGTCGTTACCGAGCGCCGGGAAGCCCTCGGGCGGGTGTACGATCTCGAATAGAATATCATCCCATTCCCAGCGCTGGCCTCGACGACACGATACCGATTGTTGCATGTCGATATCCGGTCCTCCGATGAGCGTAACGTGCGGAAACGCTGCCAGTACTGCGCCGAGTCCGCCGGCATGATCGCTATCTGCGTGACTAACGATAACGACATCGAGCGTCTTTATGCCGAGAGCGCGTAGCGCAGGCAGGACGATCTCCTCTCCCGTGTCAAAGCCGGAGGGATAGCGCGCGCCCGTGTCGAAGAGCAGGCTGTGCCCACGCGTGCGAACCAGCACGGCCAGACCGTGCCCTACGTCGAGCACAGTCGCTTCGAGCGCGCCCGCTGCCGGTCGCTCAGGCGTCGACGTCAGCGGTCCGAGTACGGCGAGCCAGGCAAGATAGCGCCCAGGCAGTGCGTGACTCGGCAGGGCAACTGCAGCACCCACACACAGCAGGGCCGCAGACCCCAGCCCGAGCACAGGGATAGACGAAGCCGCCCAGGAGTACTCGGCAAGCGCCGCGAGCATCGCGTAGCCCCACTCGGCAAGCGTCGCCGCAACACAGAGCAAAGTCGTGCCAACGGGCTCTACGGTCAGCGTAGCGGTCGCAAGCAGCGTCAACGGTACGAGCACGAGGCTAAACAATGGGATCGCGAGGACGTTCACGAACGGCGCTATGACAGACACCTCACCAAACGCCACGACGACGATCGGAACGAGTCCGACCGTAACACCCCACTGCACGCGTCCGACGTTGCGCAACGACCTCCACGCTCGCGCCACGACGCCGGTTCCACCTGCCCGAACGTTGCCAAGCTGCCAAAGCAACGCGACGGCTACAAAAGACAACCAGAACGAAGCGCTCAGCGGCGCTAACGGGTCCCAGAGCAAGACGACGAGCACGGCTGCGCTCAAGCCCGACGCCATCGTCGTCAGACGCCTCGACGTCAACGCCAGCAGCGCCACGGCCAGCATGATCAACGCACGCTGCGTCGGAATCGAGAATCCGGCTAGCGCCGCATAGATGACAGCGCCCACGAAACTCACGAGTGCGGCAGCCTCCAGATCGTACACCGCGAGCACGGTCGGCCCGCGCAGCCACAACCGGCGAACCACGAAAAACAACAACGCACTGACGATGCCGATATGCAGGCCAGAAATCGCAACGAGGTGGCTCGTTCCCGTCCGCCGAAATGTCGCCCAATGCGCATCCGTGAACTCGAAGCGCTCGCCAAGCGCGAGCGCGGTCAGCAACGCGCGGGCGTTGGGCTCGACGATTGCGCTGCCGATGCGGCCCGCTAGCGCGGCTCGCTGCTCGAGCCACACACGCGCAATCGAATCCGATTCGTCCGGGGCCGCGTCACCGCCGCGCACGTAGCCCGTGGCCCCGTACCCTTCGAGAAACAGCCAGCGCTCGAAGTCGAAGCCACCCGGATTGACGAGCCCGCGCGGCGGCTTCAGTCGAACGGTCAGATCGAAACTTCGTCCAGCACGAATCTCGATCGGCGGGTCGTACCACGTCAAACGCAGCCGCGATGGTAACGCCGAATCGCCATGCGCCTCAGTGACTCGAAACGAGAACGCGACTTGGCCCGCCGAGGCGCGCGGAAAACCATCGACCCAACCGCTAACGTTCATATCCCCGCCAGTTAAGCCTCGAGCGAGCCGCTCATCGAGACGGGTATCGATACCCATCCAGGTCCACGTGATACCGGCAACAAGCCAAAGCGGCCACGCCCAGCGACAGGCCCACGCCGAAATCACCGCCACGGCGACAATGATGGTGATCGTGAGTAACGTCGTGCGCGGTGGCAGCACCCAAAGCGCGACGAGCGCGCCGGTCAGCCACGGTAGCGCGATGCCGACGAGGCCTGCCGGGCGAAACAGGGACGGGAACGAGCTCAGGCGTGCGGAGTCAATCGTCCGTCCGTGAGCTCTTGAATACTATCCATTCGCGTTGCGAGCTCGGGATCGTGCGTGACGACAACGAGACTCGTGCCGAGCATCGTGTTGAGCTCGAGCATGAGCTCGAAAACCCGTGCGCCCGTCGGTCGGTCGAGGTTGCCTGTCGGCTCGTCGGCAAGCACGACGCGTGGTTTGGTCACAAGCGCACGCGCGACGGCGGTGCGCTGGCGCTCGCCACCAGACAGCTGTGCTGGACGGTGCGTGAGCCGCTCCCCCAGACCCACGCGCACGAGCAGGTCTTCAGCTTCCTCGGCGGCCTGAGCGCTCGCGACACCGCGCACCAGCAAAGGCATCGCAACGTTCTCGAGCGCCGTGAACTCCGGCAACAGATGATGAAACTGATAGACGAATCCGAGCGCGCGGTTGCGCAGCAACCCGCGCTCAGTATTGCCGAGCGCTGTCATGCACTGGCCCGCAACCCAAACCTCTCCGGCGGTCGGCTCGTCGAGCCCGCCGAGTAACTGCAGCAGTGTCGTCTTGCCGGAGCCGGAAGCGCCGATGATCGCAAGGCGCTCACCCTGTTGTACGGTAAGCTCGACACCGTCGAGTATCGTCAGTTCTCGCCCAGCTTCGACGAAGGTCTTCTTCAAGCCCCGCACGACGAGCGCCGGGGTCGGCTCTGTCGCGGCCTCACTCATGACGCAGGGCCTCCGCGGGATGCTGGCGAGATGCGCTGATCGCCGGATAGAGCGTCGCAGCGATGGCGAGCGCGAGCGCGATCAGACAAATTCTGACGACTTCGCCCGTGCGAACCTCCGTCGGCAGATCGCTGATGAAATAGACTTCGGCGGAGAGCAAATCGATATCGAGCATCGATTCCAGCAAACCTACGATCGCGCCGAGCTCGGCTGCGATCAAAAGTCCAAGCAACAAGCCAAAGAACGTTCCGAGCAGGCCGATGACGGTACCCTGGGTCGCGAATAGCATCACGAGGCTGCGACTCGTCGAGCCGAAGGTACGCAAAATCGCGATATCGCCGCGCTTATCCCGAACGACCATGACGAGCGTCGAGACGATGTTAAAAACCGCGACGGCGATGACCATCGACAAGATCACGAACATGATGGATTTCGTGAGCTGAATCGAGCGAAAGAAATTGCTCTGCTGTCGCGTCCAGTCGTCGATATAGAAACCGCCGCCGAGATCGATCGCAAGCATACGCGCAACGCTGCCGGCCTGAACGATATTCTCGACCGTCATTCTGAGCCCCGTCGCCTTGCCGTCGGTCCGGAACAATCGCGCGGCATCCTGCATGTTGACGTACGCAAGCCCGCGATCGTATTCGTACATACCTGCCTCGAAAATCGCCGCGACCTCGAATCGGCGCATGCGCGGCACGAGCCCAGCCGGTGTTACCCGGCCCTGCGCGATGATCAGCACGATCGAGTCACCGACAGTAATGCCGAGATCATCGGCGAGGCTCGCCCCGATGGCCATACGATAGTCGCCAGGGCTCAACGCATCGATCGACCCAGCACGCAGTAACTCGCCGATCGTCGAGATTTCTTGCTCGAGCGCCGGCGCAATACCTCGCACGGTCACGCCAGCGACCCGTTCGCCGAAGACGACCATGCCCTGCCCCTCGACATAGGGTGCCGCGCCTGTGACCTCCGGATAGGTGAGGATGCGCTCGCGCGTGGACTGCCAGTCCTCGAGCGGGACATCGTAGCCCATGAGCGTCGCGTGCGAGACGATTCCGAGAATCCTTTGCTGAAGCTCACGTTCGAATCCGTTCATGACCGATAACACGACGATTAATACCGCAACGGCCAAGCCGATGCCGACCATCGAAACTAGCGAGATGAACGAGATAAATCCGTTCTTACTGCGTGCACGCAGGTACCTGAAGGCTGTGAACAACTCATAGGGCTGGCGCAGCATCACTCGTACCTCAATGCCTCAGCCGGCGCGACACCGGCCGCTCGCCGTGCGGGATAGATCGTTGCGAGGGCCGAGACGACGAGCGCAAGCAGCGGAATGACCGTGACGTCGAGCCATTGAACCTCCGACGGAATCTCGGTGACGTAGTAGACGTCGCCAGGCATGATCTGGAAATTGAACGTCGTCTCGAGCCACGGCACGATCGTTTCGACATTGAACGCGAGCACGAGTCCGAGCGCGAGTCCGCCGAGCGTTCCAATTGCACCGATTGCGGTACCCTGAATGATGAAAATTCTTGCAACGCGGCGCGGATCGAGGCCGTACGTACGCAGGATCGCGATGTCTTTCTCTTTGTCAGTCACGAGCATGACGAGCGAGGCCACGATATTGAAGGCCGCGACTGCGACGATCAGCAGCAAAATGAGCGTCATCATCGTTTTCTCGATTCGAATGGCACGGAAGAAGTTGGCGTTCTCGATCGTCCAGTCGGAATACGTGAGCGCCGGGTCGGCGAGCACTCCTGCGGCGCTCGCCAGCGCGCCGACGGCGAGCGGATCGTTGAGCCGGATGCCGATACCCTCAGCGCGCCCACCTAGACCTCCGAGCAGACTCGCATCGGCCAGGTGCGCGAGCGCAAGACTCGCATCATGATCGGCAATGCCCGCCTCGAATATGCCGCTCACGACGAAGCTACGCAGCCGGGGCGTGATGCCCCGCTCGCCGACCTCCGGCACGAGCACATTCACGCGCGAGCCGACGCTCAGGCCTAAGCTCACCGCGAGCACACGACCGAGAATCAGCTGCTGGCTGCCCGCCTGCAGATCGTCGAGGCGACCGGTCTGAAGAAAGGCATCGATGTTCGAAACCGTGGCTTCCTCAGCCGGCAGGATTCCACGAATCAGGGCCGGACGCAGCTCGGCGCCGGAACCGAGCATGGCCTCGACGTTGACGAACGGTGATATGCCCGCGACGTTGCTCTCGGCGCGAAACTGATCCGCGAGCGCCTCCCAATCGTCGATGCCCGCACGCGAATCGGCAACGCTCGCATGTGCTGTCATGCTCAACAAGCGCGCTCGCAACTCCCCTTCGAATCCGTTCATGACCGACAGGATCACGATCAAGGCAGCGACGCCGATCGCGATCCCGAGCATCGAAGCCAGGCTGATGAATGAGATGAAGCCGCGGCGCCGACGGGAATGCACGTAACGGGCAGCGATGAAGCACTCGAGCGGCTTGAACATGGATTCGCATTAAAACACAGCGTCTCGCAGCCGTCGTGAGCCTCGAGAAATTATTTTCAAAAACAACCTGTTATCTAGAGCGGCCCAACGGCCTCGCGCCATGACCAGAACTGTGACACAGCGCCCAAAGTCACGGCTTCGACGTTCCTAGACTGCAAGCGCAGTGCTATATTCCGACAATGTCTGCGAGGAAGGGATCCCATGCTTAGGACAGTCATTGCCTGCGCCGTCATGATCGGCGCCCCAGCGGCCCTGGCCGATACGTTGTTGCTCGATGGCATCGACGCCGCCCGCTCATCGTCAGACCTACGGCCGGCCCGCGGTATCAGCATGGATCGCGTCGAGGCTCAGTTCGGGCCGCCCACGATACGCCAAGCGGCCGTCGGCGACCCACCGATCGAGCGCTGGGACTACCCAGGTTTCGTCGTCTATTTCGAATACCAATACGTCATCCACGCCGTCGTGACGCCTTAGCGTCAGACGGTCTTGCCATTGTGACCACCTCGCGCGCCGTCCGCCGGGACTGTGGCGAGAACTCAAGGTGTATGGCTATGGGATAATGCGCCGGCTCTTTGCAGCCCCGCATGCCCATGGACACATCCCAGCACCTTCTCGACCTACCGCTTCCTGACGAAGCCGGCCAGCACATCGGCTGCGGGCAACTGTACGGCGCGGCCCAGAGCCTGGCTGTTGCCGAAGCGGCCTCGCGCTTCGACGGCAGCATCTGCGTCATCACCGACAGCGCGAGCAGCGCCGATCAAATAATCCGGGAGCTCGAGTTCTTCGCACCCGATCAACCGGCAAGGCGGTTCTTCGATTACGAAACGTTACCCTACGACGCGTTTTCAGCTCCCCAGGACCTGCTTGCCGATCGGCTCGCCGCGCTGCACGAGCTGACTGAGGGTACGAGCAGGCTGCTCGTCGTCAACGCACAGGCCCTGCTCAATCGGCTACCTCCGCCTGGCTTCGTGGAGTCACGATCGTTGAGCCTGCGCATCGGCCAACGCCTCGACGCGAGCGAGCTGCGCCGCACGCTGACAGCGCATGGTTATCTGCATGTCGAACAGGTCGTCGAGCCTGGCGAGCTGGCCGTGCGCGGCTCCTTACTGGACATCTTCGCAGCGGGTAGCGCAGCACCCGTGCGCATCGATCTTTTCGACGACGAGATCGAAAGCCTACGCCTGTTCGATCCCGACACGCAGCGCACGAGTGGAAAAATTGACGTTCTAAACATCCTGCCGGCAAGGGAGTTCCCATTCGATACAGAGGCAATACGAGACTTCCGCCAGCGCTTTCGGCTCGAGATTGCCGGCGACCCGCAGCGTTCCACGATCTACCGGGACATTTCCGATGCGCAGCTACCTGCCGGCATCGAGTATTACTTGCCGTTGTTTTTCGATACCACAACTTGCCTCTTCGACTACCTTCCGGCTGGGTGTCTCTGCATTCTGCTCGGCGATCCCGAGTCGGCGTTTCAGGATGCCTGGGATCTCGTAACGGATCGCTACGAGCAACTCAGCGGCGACCCCGAGCGGCCGTTGCTCAGACCCGATGCCGCGTTCTGGCAGCCGGAGATACTGACTGAGCGGCTCGAGCACGAGCTTGCGCTGCGTTTCCACGCCAAAGAGCTCGAAGCCGACCCGACCGGCACGGTCTGCAACATCGGCACCGCTCACCCGCTCGATGCCGGCGAGCGAGTGCTTGCGGACACGCTCGATCGGTGGCTCTCGCCAGGAGGAGACACGCGCACGCTCATCGTCGCCTCGACACGCGGCCGGCAAGAGGCCGTCAAAGAGATGCTCGCAAACCGCGAGCTCCATCCATCAGTCGTGTCCGATTGGGCAGGCTTTATCACAGGCCACGAATCATTGGGCATTGCGGTCGGTGAGCTCGAAGAAGGCTTGAGCTTGCCGGCGCGGAATCTGCGCATCGTAACGGCCGAGCGGCTTGGCCTGGAGAAGCCGCGTCAACGTCGGCGCAGGCGCCGGCCTGCGCGCGACCCCGATGCGATCGTGCGCGAGCTCACGGACCTGCGCATCGGCGCGCCTGTCGTCCACGAAGAGTACGGGATCGGCCGATACCGAGGCCTCACGACGCTCGACGTCGACGGCATGACGACGGAGTTCCTAACGCTCGAATACGCCGATGGCGACAAACTCTACGTGCCCGTATACAGCCTCCATCTCGTGACGCGCTATACGGGTGCTGCACCGGAGCAGGCACCGCTGCACCGGCTCGGCTCAGATCAGTGGCTCAAAGCCAAAAAGAAGGCGGCCGAGAAGGCCCGTGACGTCGCCGCTGAGCTGCTCGAGATCTATGCCCGACGTGCGGCACGGCACGGCAACGCCTACGCCTGGGCCGATGACGCTTATGCCCAATTCGCGATGGAGTTCCCATTCCAGGAAACGCAGGATCAACTCGCCGCTGCGCACGACGTGCTCGCCGACCTCACGAGCGAACAGCCAATGGACCGGGTGATCTGCGGTGACGTGGGCTTCGGCAAGACCGAGGTCGCGCTGCGTGCGGCATTTGTCGCCCTCATGGCAGGTTACCAGGTCGCCGTGCTCGTGCCGACGACGCTGCTCGCGCAGCAGCATCACCGTACGTTTCGCGACCGGTTCGCCGATTGGCCCGTCAACATCGAGCTCTTGTCCCGGTTTCGCAGCGCCAAGTCGAGCAAAGGCGTCCTCGACGATCTGGCCACCGGCAAGGTCGATGTCGTCATCGGCACGCACAAGCTACTTGGGCCGGACGTTCGCTTCAAAAATCTGGGGCTGGCGATCATCGATGAGGAGCATCGCTTCGGTGTGCGGCACAAGGAGCAGCTCAAGCGACTGCGTGCCAACGTCGACGTGTTGACGATGACCGCGACGCCGATCCCGCGCACCCTCAATATGGCCTTGGGCGGGTTACGCGATTTGTCGCTGATCGCTACGCCGCCCGAAGACCGGCTCGCCGTGAAGACTTTCGTCGGCGAGTGGCGCAATCAATCGATCCGCGAGGCCGTGCTGCGCGAAATCCGCCGCGGCGGGCAGGTCTATTTCGTGCACAACCGCGTGCAGGATATCGATACGGTCGCCGCGAAGCTCGTGGACCTCCTGCCCGAAGCCGAGATCCGGGTCGCGCACGGACAGATGTCCGAACGCGAGCTCGAATCCGTCATGCTCGATTTCTACCACCGCCGCTTCAGTGTGCTCGTCTGCACCACGATCATCGAGAGCGGTATCGATATTCCCACGGCCAACACGATCATCATCAACCGTGCCGATAAGCTCGGCCTCGCGCAGCTGCATCAATTGCGCGGGCGCGTCGGGCGCTCGCATCATCAAGCCTATGCCTATCTGATCGCCCCACCCGTTCGGGCACTGACGAAAGATGCAGCGAAACGCCTCGAGGCCATCGAGGCGCTCGAGCACCTCGGTAGCGGCTTCACACTCGCGAGTCACGATCTCGAAATCCGCGGTGCCGGCGAGCTGCTCGGCGATGAGCAAAGCGGCCAGATCCACGCAATCGGTTTCACGCTCTACAACGAGCTGCTCGCACGCGCAGTGGAATCCCTGCGCCGCGGCGAGGAACCGCAGTTGGAAGATCCGCTCGAGCATGGTCCTGAGATCGAACTCGGCCTGCCGGCCCTGATCCCGACCGATTACATGCCCGACGTGCACATGCGTCTCGTGCACTACAAGCGTATCGCAAGCGCTGCCTCGCCCGACGAGCTACGCGAGCTGCAGATCGAGCTCATCGACCGCTTCGGCCTACTACCCTCGCAGGCGAAAACGCTGTTCGAACTCGCCAAGCTCAAACTGCTGGCACAGAGTATCGGTGTCACGAAGGTACAAGCTGGGGACCGCGGCGGATCTGTGACCTTCGGCGAGCACGCGTCGATCGACCCGCTCAAGCTCGTCAAGCTCATCGACGAGGCGCCGGAGATCTACCGTCTCGACGGATCGTACAAGCTCCGGTTCACGTGGGCGCTGGAAACACCCGGTGAACGTATTACACAGACCGAGGAGTTGCTTCTCGAGCTCGGCGCGGTCAGCGAGACTGCGGCTGCGGCTTGACTCCCGGGTGGAATGCAGCAAGGGCATCCGCTTTCGGGTGCAAAGCGAACTTTCAGAGCTGCAGCGGATGTCCGAGCAATAGTTTCTCGGGATCGAGCGGGACTTCCTCAACCAACCCGAATCAGCCGTTCATCAAATCTACGTGACCCGCCTTATCGTCCCGGCTCATCAGCCTTCTTACGTGGGACGTATTCCTGGTAAACAAATATGTCGGCATTCGTATCGGCCAGCTGATTCATTATCAATGGTCGCACGTCTTCCCATTTGAGCCCCCCGACACCGGTTGCCAGCCGAGGTAAAGCGACGGAAGAAAGGCCTTCGTCTGCGATCATCTTCTTTAATGCTCGCAACGAGTGATTAACGCTACTGATGCTGGCCTTGCCGGGCTTGCTGCCACGTTCGTAGCCGCCATCTTGGGTGATCAGATTGATGACACGCGCGCTTTGAGCTCCACCCCCGAT
>JAOTTJ010000318.1 GCA_029864465.1 Gammaproteobacteria bacterium
CTGATGGGGTTCTGAGCACAGCCGATATCATTTCAGCGTTCGACAGCCGCCGCAGCAAGTAGCCAGGTCAGGCGGCGACCTCGACGTAGTGGACGCGGCTCGACGGTAGAGGCACGGGAAGCTTGTCCGCATGCAAGCCCTCGATGTGGAACGCAATTACGTCTCGAATCGCGCTCTCCGTTTCCCGAATGGTCGCGCCGGTCGCAACGCATCCGGGCAGATCTGGCACGTAGGCGGAGAAATTTTCGCCCGCGTCTTCGATCACTATCGCATACCGCATGTTGAACTCACTCATTGTTTGAGCCTTGCCTGTTTAAGAATACTGTTGAGCGTCCCCGGTGCCGACTCATCGGATGGATTTCCGGGCACGGTTACACGCCCTGGCTTGGCAGGATGCCGAAGCGGACGGTGACTCCCCCTCTGAGCAATTGGACCCATCCGCCTCTCCGAAGCATTCCGAGCACGTCCCGGACTTAAATCTGTCCAGTATGCGGAACGACTTAATTCTAACTTACGGGTATTTGCGAATGTCTACTTATGCGGCCGACCGACGTCAGTCGCGCGCTTCGCCGCCCGCGCGAGAATCGAATCCAGATGGTTCGCGAATGCCTGCCGGTCCGCCTGGCTCAAGGCCGGCGGGCCGCCCGTGTCGATGCCGCTGGACCGCAACGTGTCCATGAAATCGCGCATCGTCAGCCGCGCTTTGATGTCGTCCGGGGAAAACAGCTCACCGCGCGGGCTCAGGGCCTGTCCGCCCTTTTCGATCACCTCAGCTGCAAGAGGGATATCGGCCGTGACGACGAGATCGCCAGCCGCAACCCGCTCGACTATCTCCGCATCCGCCACGTCGAAGCCGTGCTTCACGTGCACGAAGCTGACATAGCGCGACGGCGGCACGCGCATCGAGTGGTTGGCGACGAGCGTCACTTGAGTTCGCGTGCGCTCCGCCGCGCGAAACAAAGTCTCTTTGATAACCGCTGGGCATGCGTCCGCATCCACCCAGATTTTCATACCAGTCCACGACGGTCAGTTGCGCGGCGCGGCTCGCGCTTGCCGCTACTCGACCTCACACTCGAACGACCGAATCACAGTGCCCGGCACGTATGTCCAATGCGCATCCCAGACCGCGGGGCCGATGAGGTTCACCGGATCTGTTACGGCGACCGTGTAATCGAGCCGGCTACCGTCCTCGTTGACGGTATATTGCTCGACGATGCGGGCTTCGTCGCTCATCGGTGTGCCTTCGTCATCGAGGTACTCGAAGTCCATGCCTGCCGTCTCGATCACGAGCGTATCGCCGACCCAGCGGCCGATCGAATAGCCGAGCCGGCTCGCCGGCGCATCCGCGGGGATCTCCTCGGAGACCATGTCGATGTAGCGCGTCGCTTCCCATTCCTCGATGTCGAGCCGAATCCGCTCGCCCTCGTCCGTGAACCCGATCGGATACGGGTTCATATTGGCGTTGGGCATGCCGGGTGGAATGCAGTGCAGCGCAAGCATGTCGGTCAGCGGATCCCACGCGTCTCGCGCAACTTGCGCCACGGGCGTGTAGCGGATCGCGCCGCGCGGCCTGTAAAGCCCGCCCGGCGCCCAGACGCGGAAAATGCTGCGGCCCAGTTCCTCACTCGCAACGGCCGTACGCAAGCTGCCCGAGGACTCGGTCCAACGCAGTGGCGCATCGAGCGCACCCAGGACCGTCTCAACGCCATCGTGCAGGATATTGATCAAGAAGACTTCGCGTCGTCCGCGCGTCGATGGCCAACCGGCGATGCGAACATGGTCACCGATGCTCAGCGTGTTCCGATCGTAACCTCTGCTCGCGGCTGCATTGGCCGAGTCACCCTCGATACTCCAATCGGTAGTCTGGCCGGACTCATCTGTAACACTCAAGGTCAAAAAAATGTGCGGGTTGCGCCACGTAATGCTCGTGATCTCGCCTTCGAGCTCCTGCATGCTCGAGCGGTCGAATGGTGCAACTGAGTGATGCGCGGCAACGCCGCCGGCCAAGATCAGCCCCAGGGCAACACAAGCGAATCGGCGAACGGTGCTGGATAAACTCGCTCGTGCCATGTCGACCCCCCGATCGTTGTGCTTGTCTCGACGGCGTTCTATGGCGCCGCGCAAGTAAAGTTTTCGGCCTCGTCGATGCTGCCCGTACCGTTGTACTGGGCGACCTGCGGATACGGGCATAGTGGGCGCGTACGCACGATCCGCCCGTTCTCACGCTGCGTCGCGTGCACAGCCTCCGGCCTTTGGCCCTTTTCGCGCCACTGCTCGAGCACGCTGAGCATGTCGAACTCATTGGGCCCGTGGCCACCCCCGCAATGACCCATGCCAGGAACCATATAGAGCCTCACGCCTTCTTCGGTGCGCGTCTTACCGAGTGTATCGACAACCTGTTCGTAGTAATCGATGGATCCTACGGGTGGAATGTTCTGATCGGCCCAGCCGTGGTAGATCAGCAAGCGACCGCCCCGGCTGATGAACGGCTCGAGATCGGCAGATGTCGCAGCGAAAACCCCACCATCGACGTCGCGCGCATAGTCGAGATGCTCGACGACACTGAGGTCGCGGTAATCGAAATCCTCATCCGGAAACAGGACGTGTTGGAACAGGCTGATGTACATTTGGTGCGGCTCTCTGGCGGCAACACGTTCCCAGAACAGCTCGCTGCCGGGCTCCATGCCAGCCGTTAGAACCTCGCCCGTGCGTGGATCGGTGATCGTCGAATAGATCTTCCGCGCAGCGGTCACCTGAGGCTCACTCAGACAGGCGCCCATCTCGCCGTTCTTGCACTGCAGCACACCGGGGTCAAAGTCGCAGGCGACAGGATCGCTGATTAGCCTGTCCTCGAGGCCATCACGAGCGTCGCACATCTGCATGGCCGCGTTGTGGATTAACTCAAGATCCTCGCGCTCCAGAAAGCTCTCCGGAGTCTCATGCGTGGCCTGAATCATGCCGAGCGTCTGAAACGCAACGTCGGTGCGGTCGTAACCGGGCGCGCCAGCAATGATCGCGTCGAAGTCGTCAGGGTAGCGCTGCGCTTCCATGAACGACATCCGCCCACCACCGGAGCAGCCGTCGAAATATGAATAGTCCGGTGCCGTGCTGTAGAACGCATCGACAGTCGCCTTACCCTGCACGGCCATCTGATGCACGGCACGGTAACCGAAGTCGATGAGCTTCTCCGGGTTGCCGATTGCAAAGCTGGCATCGCTGCCGGTATGCCCGGTGTCGGTCGAAGCAGTCGCATAGCCACGGCGCACGCCGTTGGCGAGCGCGCGATACTGGATCGAGCCGGCCCAAGCACCGTTACCGACTGCGAGGAACTTGCCGTTCCAGCTGGCGATCGGCAGCCAGACTTCAGTTTTGATGTTCGAATCCGCTGTCGGCGCAATCGTAAGCTCAACGCGGCAGAATGCAGGCAGATCCTCCTGCGAGGCCTGGCCGTCGGGCGGCATGAACTGCCCGGACGTCACAGGATTCGACGAAGTCACGATCGTGTCGTTTAACTTCAATGACGTCGCAAGGCTTGCGCACATGGCGGGCGCGTCCTGCGCGTGTGTGGTAACGGCGAATAGCGCGGCGCAACCGGCAACGACACTTCTCATGGTGGCTCTCCTCTTCTGCGGCGCCTGGCCGCAATCAACTTTGCCCGAAGATAGTAAGCGCTAGGCGGTCCGCTTCGCTAGCCACGTACTTCGAAAAACCCCTGAAGAATGGCTCGTCTCCCTAGACTACATCCAGTTTTCCGACTCGGTGACCGGCCACCAACCGGGTAGGCTCGGCAGCTGCGCGCCCCAGTATACTAACGTTTTGACGTTATAACGTCATCTTGCTATGGTGTCCGGATGGAAACGA
>JAOTTJ010000319.1 GCA_029864465.1 Gammaproteobacteria bacterium
CATCTACCAAGGCAGTCTATTGCGTCAACATCCGGTGGATATCCTCGATGAATATCGCGCGCCAGTCCTCAAATAGCGTTCGATGGAACTCTTGGTGAGCCCAGTACAGATTCTCAGCAACCTCTGTATTTCCACGCGAAAAGACTGGACGAACCTCGGTCTCGAGAAAAGAGCGAGTCCGAAACCACCCAATCGACACTCGACGATTCTGAGCTGCAAAGCGCGTCTCCGGTAGCGTTCCGATGTGTTAGCAGCACGTAGGCTTGCGCAGCTCAATGAGGCGGCCGACAGCGACACGCGTGCCCGAGACCACATGGTCTTCCGCCATATCAACGACGGCAATTGCGAAATCCTCTCTCGACAGGTAGCTCGAGCCGTTTCTGTCGAATAGCGTTTCCTCGCCGCCCAACCGGTAGCGCCCCGTGCGCGCCCCCGATGTGAGCGCTCCTCGAGCACCCGTCATCACGGTCCAGCCGAAGCCTCCGGAAGCTCGATGCGCTTCGATTGCCTGCCAGTTGCCGTAGAACAGCCCGTTCCGGGCTGCAGATCCATGAATCTCGAATGGATTTTTCATTCGTCTCCGCCGCAGCGCAACTCGGAAACGTCCAGTCAACGAACGACTACCGCCGCGATCGTTCGCTACTTGCGACTCTCAAACGTGTACTCGGAAGGCTCAGCCGAGCGGGGTTTTGGGAATCGCCGCCGGGAGTATTGAGAATTCCCTGCGCCGATCACAGGTTCCGCCACAAAGTCCTTGATTCAGATGGTGGGCCGTGTAGGGATCGAACCTACGACCATCGGATTAAAAGTCCGGGGCGTATTTTCGAGTAACATACTGATCTAACGACATATTCTTGCCTTTCGAACTTGATCAACTTTCGCGAGATCAGCCCGGTTAAGTGGTTGTTTTCGTGAGATGCAATGGGTTATTTGATCAAGCTCTCCGTGCCTAGGGATTTAGTCTCCAAGCGGGTTGGAGCATGTACCTGTTTTGGTACGATAGACTTGCGAATTCCGTATCAAATCCGGTACAGTAACCGCCCATGATCGAAATTGAATGGCTAGGCGATTCTCTAGAAGTTGTTCGAAGCTATCGCGAGGAGGTAAGACGGGCAATCGGCAGTGAGCTGAGGTTGCTGCAGACCGGGGCAACGCCTGTCCACGCCCGGCCCCTGAAGACAGTGGGCCGCGGAGTTTGGGAGCTGAAAATCAGCGCACGGGCAGGACAGTTCCGAGTGATATACGTCACCAAGCATCGTAATAGGATCTACGTCCTACATGCCTTTCAGAAGAAGACACAGAGGACACCTCAGAAGGAGATCGATCTCGCAAGAACGAGATTCAAGGAGATATAAGGATGGGACACGTAACCAAAGGTAACATTTTTGAGGACCTCGGGTTCAGCCGTGAAGAAGCGGCGGACCTTGCAATGAAGGTCGATCTTGCGAGCGATCTTCGCAAGTTCATCGATCGCCAGAAGCTGACACAACAGAAAGCAGCTGAGTTTTTCGGCGTCCCCCGGCCGAAGATCAGCCAGATCCAGAACAACAAGCTGCAGGGTATCAGCATCGAGTACCTGGTTCGCATGCTAGCCAAGACAGGCGGCAAACTCACCTACAGCTTCCGCCAACCCTCCAAGCAAACGGCTAGAGCTCGTCTTCAAGAGCACGGCGACACGGCAGCAGCATAGAAACACTCCGTGAATACCGGCTGTACTCCCTTTGGGAATTGCGTGCAATGCCCGATCTGCCTCTCGGTCTTTGACCATACCGCCCGGATCGACGCGGCCCATGAAGCATTCACAGTCTATTGAAACAATTCTTCCTCGCTGGCCACGTCGTGAACACCCACGAAGGTTAAGCCCCCGATAGACCGCTCCCGTAGGGCTCGCGCCGCGGTTTTTTTAACCCTACCTAGAACTAAGGGGGATGTAAGCTATTGATTTTGGTCGGCCGTGCAGGGGTCGAACCTGCGACCATCGGATTAAAAGGTAGCAATGACACGACCCTACGTGACCTTACATGAGGAATCATGCGGGTTCCAGCGCTAGTAGAGCACGCTGAGTCACCTCGGATCAGGTTGTACTGGAAACTTCTTGGGAAACTACGCTAGAACGAGCTTGCAGCCAGGAGCCGACATCCCGCACTTACGGCACGGATAGCGGACCAGGCTGGATCGCGTTACTTTTCTTGACCTTTTTCTTTTTCCTCTTCTTGGCGACGCGATTTGAGGCTTTTTCCCGCTGCTTCTCGAACGCTGACATGGCCTTGTCGATATGCGCAGCACGCGATAGGTGGTGGCGAGCGCTCCCTAGATCCGCTCGAGCAGCGGCCAATTCAGCGCGTAGGTTCTTGGCCTCTTCGCGTGCCTCCGCTCGCATTTTTTTTAGGTCAGTGAGCTGCTTCTGGAGCGTACTCTTCGTCTTCGTCGCCGTTGTCTTGGACAGTCTTTCGGTCTTGGCCCTTATCTGCAGCGCGAGCCGCTTGCTGCGCGCGTTAGTGGCTTTGACTTTCCGCGAAAGACGGTCTCGCTCGCGCGTCAGGGCTTTAATCGTTCGCTCAGATAGCGTCAGAAACCGCTTCCTGGCTTGATCAAAGGTCTTTTCTGCTTCTCTAAGCGCTCTATTCATCGAACACTCCTGGTACGACGGTTAAATGCGTTTCAAATAGTACCTATATTCTGGTTACCGTTAACGGCCCTCGCGTCTGAGCCTCTATCCCCGACTGTTGCCCGGCCACTTATAGTCTCCGTAGTAATCGCACGCCGCGGTTCTTTACGCCTACGCTCCGTCACCTCACCGAATAGCTTGAG
The DNA here is from genome assembly GCA_029864465.1 of Gammaproteobacteria bacterium. Lineage (GTDB taxonomy): Bacteria > Pseudomonadota > Gammaproteobacteria > Steroidobacterales > Rariloculaceae > JAHEEM01. The sequence continues at coordinate 2,812 of JAOTTJ010000319.1, forward strand.
ATACTGTCGCCCCACGCAAGACCAAACGTTCTGTCGTGTGAATTCATAGGCGCGCTTGCGGATCGCGTTGCGTTCGGGTTCGTCGCGTAGCAAATTATGGACCGCCCGGGCAAAAGCCCCACTATCGCCAAAGTCTGCTATCGTGCCCCGTCCGTTAGCCAGCATCTCAAGCGCATACCAGTAAGGCGTCGAAACGACAGCGTTACCAACTCCCATTGCATAGGCAAGCGTACCGGAACCGATCTGATCCTCACTGAGGTAGGGCGTCACATAAACATCCGCAATACCGAGCCACTCGCAGAGCTCCGGTAGGTTGACGTAGCGGTCATGGAACCGCACATGGTTGTGCATACCGAGCTCGTCGGCGAGCCGTCGCAGGCTGCTCCGGTACGATTCCCCTGCTTCATTCTTCACATTGGGGTGCGTGGCCCCCAGCACGATATAGATGACTTCCGGATGCGAACGCACGATCTCCGGGAGCGCCTTAATCATGGTCTCGATACCCTTGTTCGGCGACAACAATCCGAATGTGAGAATGACTTTCCTTCCTTCGACGCCGAGCTGCTCTTTGTAGAAACAAGAATCCGAAAACGGCACATCGGGAATACCGTGTGGAATGACGGCCACATGATCTATGTCGACGTCATAGCGCTCCTGTAGATAGCGTTTCCCCACATGACTCAGCACCACCAGCCGGTCACTTGCTTTAGCTATTTCACGGACGAGCTCGCGCTGAGCAGCCGATGGGCTGCGCAGTATCGTGTGAAGGGTAACGACCACGGGCATGCGCAACCGTCTCAGAAATTTGAGAATGTGGGCGCCATCGCTCCCACCATAGATTCCGAACTCGTGCTGCACGCATATCGCGTCCAAAGAACTCGCGTTCAACGAATCGGCCGCTTTCTCGTACTGACCCAACACGTTCCGGGAGACTTCAAACTTGACTTCCTTTGGATAAGCATTGGTGTCTGGCCGATCGCTGACGGCGACAACGTTCATACGCGACGCGCAATCTTCCGCAGCGATGGCCGCCACC
>JAOTTJ010000044.1 GCA_029864465.1 Gammaproteobacteria bacterium
CGCAGGCGTCGAGGCCACAGATATATTCGTGGGGCGCATCTCCGCCAACGTGCTCGCGGAATCTTCCGTCGGCGTCGTCTTCACGGATGGAGATCCGCGTTCGAATCTCGACAACTCGGTCGCCGGCTTCGATTTTCTCTACAACAACACCCGACTGCCCGGTGGCCGCCAAATCCAGGCCGACGCCTGGTATCAGGAATCCGACACAGAGGGTGTCGACTCCGATCAGGCCGCCTATGGGTTCCGGCTGCGGTCACCGAATACGCTCGGTTGGCGCGGCGGGATTGGTGTCAAGGAGATCGAGGAGAACTTTTTTCCGGCGCTCGGCTTTGTGAACCGCTCGGGTGTCCGCGACAACGTGTTCGAGCTGGGCTATTCACGCCGCGTGGGCGGCGATTTCTTCAGAACCGTGTTCAGCGGTATCGATGCGCAGCGTATCGACTTTCTCGATGGCGAACTCCAGACGCAGGTCGTGACCCTGCGCGCCCTGGAGTTCGACACCGCTGCGCAGGACCAGGGCAGCATCCGCCTGCACGCGACCAAGGAGGCGCTGATCGATCCATTCGTGGTTTGGCAGAAGGGTACCGATCAGGTCGTCATTCCGCCGGGACTCTATTCTTTCGATGAGGCCGAGTTCTCGATTTCGACGGGAGATCTGCGCCGCGTCTGGACGACGCTGAGCTATCGGTCAGGCGACTTCTTCAACGGTACGCGCGATCGAATCGGTGTCGGGATCGGTTGGCGGCCGAGCAATCATTTCCAACTTACAGTGGATTACGATTTCAACGACGTCGAGTTGCCGACCGGCGATTTCATGACTCGTCTCGTTCAGCTCAGAGCCGATGTCATCTTCTCCGCGACGACGTCATGGAGCACATTGATTCAATACGACAATGTGAGCGAGAGCATGGGTGTGAACACGCGATTCAACTGGATCCCCGAGGCAGGTCGAGAGATCTTTGTCGTGCTGAACCACAATCTGCAGGACCTCGACTTGAACAATCGCTTTGAATCAGCGCTCGCCGATCTCGCCATTAAGGTCAATTACACGTTCCGATATTGAGGCGCGTTCGAGGCCGAGCCAGGCGCGGAATCGGTCGCTGGATACAGAGGTCTCAGATCTCCCGGAGACAATAGATCTCTGCATTGCTCCGTGTTGCCAGACATCGCTTGATTGCGAAACGCGAGTGGTTTAGCGTGCCGCGAGGAACAAGTCGAGCACCGGAGGGTCCACAGATCAGTGGGCCCGTGGGAATTAGGAAAAGAGAAGGAATATCAAATGCTTACGCCAGGCAAGACACTAGCCGTTCTAGTTGGGCTGACCATTGGGATAGCGACGGGCGCGCAGGCCGTCGCGCCGGATTTCATGGACAAGCTCGGCGCTGCTGCGCGGCCGGCCGAGGACAAGGCACGGGACGGCTCCCGGCGCCCGTATCAGGTCATGCAGCTGCTCGACGTGCGGGAGGGAATGACGGTCGTCGATGTCGCGGCCGGTGGAGGCTGGTACACGGAGGTGCTGTCGGCCGCAGTTGGGCCCAGCGGCACCGTGATTGCGCAGTTCGGCTCGGGGGGTGATGCTGCGCAGCGTCAGGCTAGACAGGCAAGAGCGGATCGGCTCGGTAACGTTCAGGCTCTGTTCGACGGGCTACCAGCAGCTGGCGTGGGTGTCGCGGACCGAGCCGTGACGGCGTTGACCCTGCACCATCGCAATACGGCATTTCTGCGCGAGATTTACGAAGCCCTCAAGCCAGGCGGGATGGCGATCGTCATCGATCATGAAGGCAGCCCCGGCATGGACAACGACGAGTTGCACCGGATGGTCAAGGCCGACGCTCGGCGCATGATCGATGAAGCGGGTTTCGAGGTCGTCGCGGATTCTGATCTGCTGCACACGAGTGCAGACGACCACAGCTTGTACATCATGTCCGCGGAACTCGGGCGTGATACGGATCGCTTCCTGTTTCTCGTCAGGAGGCCCTAGGGGAATTGATCGGTTTAGGCTGGGGTGATTGCGTTGTGCTCCGGCTGACCGAGTTCTCAGCCCCCGAGCGCGTGGCTCCAGCCGCGGTAAGCCTCGGCGTGCAGCGGTACGTTGTGCACGCGCAGGATATCGATACCCTGCTTGCATAGTGCGAGAGATGCGCCGACGGTCGCGAGGTCTCTGGCCTCGGCGCTGGCGCCGGTGAGATTGCCGAAAAAGGATTTGCGCGAGTGGCCGAGGAGAACGCGCAGACCAAAGCGCCGGAACCGCCCGGCCGAGCGCAGCAGCTCGAGTGACTGCAACGCATCCTTACCGAAGCCGACACCCGGATCGAAAATCACGCGGTTGAGGTCGAGGCCAGCGTTATCCCAGTCATCGAGTCGCTCGACGAGCCATGACTCGACGGCTGCATAGGCGCTCTCGCCGGCAGGGAGCGTTCGATGCTTGTCGACGGGTACGCTGAGGCTGTGCATCGCGACCCAGTCGGCACGGCTGGATCTTGCCAGGTCGATCATCGCGGGGTTCGTTAGGCCGCTGACGTCATTGATGATGTCGACGTCGCGTTCGAGGGCGAGCCGTGCCGTCTCGGGATGATACGTATCGACACTGACGAGTGGACGCAGCGGATCGCCTGTGAGTCGCTCTTGCAGCGGCGCGAGAACCGGCTCGAGCCGTCGCCACTCCTCGGTGGCGGTGATCGGCTCAGCACCGGGGCGCGTCGACTCGGCACCAATATCGACGATATTTACGCCCGCGTTGAGCATCGCCTCGAGTTGCGGCTGCACGGCGGCCCAATCCAGGAACGAGCCCCCATCGCTGAAGGAGTCCGGCGTCACATTGATGATGCCCATCCAGAGCGGAATGTGGTCGTCGAGAGAACGCGACCAGTCGAGAATGGTTTTTTCCGGCCGTCCAGGGAGGCGTAGTCGCGGCGCGAGCGCGACGAGCGGCGTCAGCACGAAGCTGCGTCTATGCACATCGCGATGCGGTATCGTCAGTGTCTCGGTTTCGATGCGCTCGTCGCCCCAGAGCAGGATATCGATGTCCAGTGCGCGCGGCGCCCAGCGATCGCCTTGGCTGCGGCCGAGAGACTGCTCGATGGTCTTTATCTTTTCTCGCAGCGCTTGCGGTTCGTGCTGCGTCTGCGCGTCGAGGACGAGATTCAAAAACGGCAAGTTCCAGTCTGACGGCGCGTCGGGTGGCAGCAGAGCCGGGGACTCGACAACAGGTGAGACACGGCGTACGGCTACGCCGCCTTTCTCTAGTGCAGCGATGCCGCAGCGCAAATTTTCGCGCCGATCGCCGATATTCGATCCGAGTCCGAGGTAAGTTTGCATGTAGTCGTTAGTTGCGCGTGCCTAGTGCGGCCGCTCGTTGCTGCTAGTATAAGCCGCAACGATCACCACCAATCGTTCATCGGGGGACGAAATGAAAACGAGAGCCGCGGTCGCATGGGAAGCTGGTCAGCCATTAACTGTCGAGGAGGTCGACATAGAAGGGCCAAAAGCCGGTGAGGCGCTCGTCCGGATCGTCGCCACGGGTGTCTGTCACACGGACGCTTATACGCTGTCCGGCAGCGACCCGGAAGGCGCGTTCCCGTCCATACTCGGCCACGAGGGTGGCGGCATCGTCGAGGAGGTCGGCGCTGGTGTCACGAGCGTCAAGCCCGGCGATCACGTCATTCCGCTCTATACGCCGGAGTGCCGCGAGTGCAAGTTCTGCAAGTCCGGCAAGACGAACCTCTGTCAGGCGATTCGCGTAACGCAAGGGCAGGGCCTCATGCCCGACGGCACGAGCCGATTCTCTGCGGGAGGCAAGCAGATCCTACATTTCATGGGCACGTCGACATTCTCAGAGTACACAGTGCTGCCCGAGATCGCACTCGCGAAGGTCGCTGAGTCGGCTCCGCTCGAAAAAGTTTGCCTGCTCGGTTGCGGTATCACGACAGGCATCGGCGCAGTGTTGAATTCAGCTAAGGTCGAGCCCGGCTCGACCGTCGCCGTGTTCGGACTCGGCGGCGTGGGTTTGAGTGTCATTCAGGGCGCTGTGATGGCCAAAGCCGAACGCATCATCGCGGTTGACGTGAATGTCGACAAGGAGCAGATGGCTCGCCAACTCGGAGCGACCGATTTCGTCAATCCGAAAGACTACGATCAGCCGATCCAGGACGTCATTGTCGAACTGACCGACGGCGGAGTCGATTATTCGTTCGAGGCCGTCGGCAACGTCGATCTCATGCGCGCGGCGCTGGAGTGTTGCCACAAAGGTTGGGGCGAGTCGACGATCATCGGTGTCGCAGGTGCCGGCCAGGAGATCTGCACGCGGCCGTTTCAGCTCGTGACGGGGCGCGTCTGGCGTGGCAGTGCGTTCGGCGGGGTCAAGGGACGCAGTGAGCTACCCGGCCTCGTGGATCAGTATATGGCCGGTAACGTCAAGGTCGATGAGATGATCACGCACACGATGGGCCTGGAGGATATCAATCGTGCGTTCGATCTCATGCATGAGGGACAGAGCATCCGCTCCGTCATTCACTTTTGACTGGCCCAGACTAGAAATCGTAGCGCAGCTCGATACCTGCATAGATGTTCCGATCGGGACCCGGCTCGAAGTAGCGGCTGCCGAACGCATTGATACGCAAGTTCGAGTTGTACGACTCATCGAACAGGTTGTTGATGCCGATGAACGGCGAAGCAATCAGCGGCCCCATCGTCGTTTCTATTCCCACGCGTGCGTTTGCGATCGTATAGCTATCGCTGATGGCCGTGTTGGAGTTGTTTGCGAACATATCGTCGGCATGCAGGACATCGAGCGCGGCGAAAGCACCGGACGGAAGGTTGTAAGTGATCTCTCCGAATAGCAGGTGCTCCGGCGTCCCCGGAATAATGTTCCCTGCAAAGTCATTACCGTTGTTGTCGATGAACTGCTTGAACGTGAAATCCGAGTACGTATAGCTCAGCACGACGCTGAGGTTTTCGATCGGTTCAGCCTGAATGGAGAATTCGAGCCCTGTCCGGTCCGATTTTCCGGCGTTTGCGAAAAACTCTCGTCCGACCGTCTCAAAAGGGATGAGCTCGTCCTCGACGTCGATCGAGAATGCTGCAAGCTCGTAGCTCGATCGCTGGCCTAATCGGCCACGTAGCCCGACCTCGAGGCTGGTCGCCTGCTGAGGCTCAAGACTGAGATTGAAGCCGCCGCCGCCAGAGGGGTTCGAGAATTCCGTTGTCGTCGGCGTCTCGAACGATGTGGACAGCGTGCTGTAGAGCGTCAGATCCGGGGTCAGCTTGGCGACGATGCCGAGCATCGGGTTCACGTTATCGAGCGTCCGCGACCCGGAATCGTTGCCATCGGCTAAGAACCGGTCAGTCGCGGTGAACTCGATCTCGTCGAAACGTAGACCGAACGACAAATCGATCGTGTCGCTCAGGGTCAGCTGATCCTGAATGAACACTCCCAATGACTTTACGCGTTCGTTCTGATCGAACGTGAGCGGTCCGATCGTGCCGAGCAGGTTGTCGAATCGCCTGCGGTCGTCGTCTTGGTCGTCGAAGTCCAAGCCGACAATTAGGCGATTCGGCATCTCCTGAAACATGCCCGAATACGTGTAGCTCACGCCGCCACCTGTAAACGCGCGGTCGATTTCGACAGTGCCGCCGCCGGTGAACGGCAGCTTGTTCGCGAAGTCGCGGCTCACGTGATAAGTCCGGACCGCTAGCTCGTGAGCGTCAGAAAAGGGCAGTGTGTAAACGAAGCCGAGGCGTGTCTGCTCGAGTGCTTCGCCAGCGTCGAAGTTCAGATTGGCGTCGCGCGCCGAGCGTGGGTCGGCTTCGGCCTGGGCTGCGTTGATGCCGCCCGGATCGTTCGACACGGGCTGATCCGTATGGTTGACGACCGCGAGAAAGGTGCTGTCGTTGCCGAGGTCGAAATTGAAGCGGCCGCTGAACTGCAGGTTCTCCGCTTCGCTGTGCTCGCGGTAGCCGTCGATCTCCATATCGGAGAGACTCATGAGGTAGTTCACGCGGCCCGTCTGCCCGCCGGTCTTGACCTGGATCTTGCGAAAGTCGTACGCCCCGGTGGAGAGTCGTGCGGTTGCAAACGGGGTTTCCGGGCCGCCTTCGGAGACGACGCTGATGACGCCGCCGGAGGCATTACCGTAAAGGCTGGAGCTCGGACCGCGGATCACCTCGATCTGCCGGGCCGAGCCGATGTCGATACTGTCCACCGCGCCTTGACCGTCCGGCAAAGTCTCGGGGATGCCATCGACAAGAATCTTAACGCCACGAATGCCGAAGGCCGCACGAGCCCCGAAGCCGCGGATCGAAATTCTGAGATCCTGGGCGAAGTTGTAGCGATTCTGCATGAATAAGCCCGGTACACGAGTCAGGGCCTCGTCCAGGGCGAGCTGCTGGCGGCCGAGCTGTATTTCGTCGGTGCCGATGATGCTAACGGCTCCCGGAACGCTATCGAGTGCCGTCTCGAGCCGCGTCGCCGTCACGATGATCTCTTCGAGCGCCTCATTCGTAGCTTCGGAGGCTTCCTGCGCCCATAGCAGCATCGGTGCAAAACTGAGCCCGGAGGCCGTGACGCAGGATGCGATGAATTTGGCCGTGATCCTTCTCTTGCCATTCATTATTCTTGCCTCTCGAAGTTCTCAGCTACAGGGGCCGGAGCAATCATACACGCTCGCTCAGGCATTTCCCTCCAATAGGCGCTCGATGAGATACAAAATGCGCTGGGTGTGTGCACGTGTCTCCAGGCTGCCGCCGCGTTTACGGTTCAGCAGACGCTCGATTTCCCGCACCTGGTACAGCGCCATCGATTTCGATGTGTGGTCATAGTCGTTCTCATCGGCAACGACGCCGATGAGCCGCTGCACGTACTCGGTTTGCAGGTTCTGCCGGAAGGTGTTCACGTCGCCGCGCAGGTCTGCGGAGAAGATCGCTTCGGTCAGATCCGTCATGACTTCAGCCAGCCCGTACTCGTTGCCATAGAGACGCGAATCGGTGATGCGCGTCATGACGCGCGGGTGCAGGAAGTGATCGAGTGCGCTGCTCTGCAGGTCCAAAACCCATTCGTGGATCTTGGGATCCTCGGTCGAATTTCTGAAGTTCCAGAGGCGCCGCTGCTCTTGCAGCCGGTTATAGAGATCCTCCGGCGCAGCTAAGGCTGACGGTGCGAAAAGATGCTCTGACAGGGCGGTCATGGCTCGCTGTTGGTCGGCGAGTGCGACAGGCTCGAACGGCGTGCGCGCGCCGGCTTGACCAACGACGGAGCGGTTGATGTACACGCCACCGATCTGGTGCGTGAGCACGCCCATCGACCGAGCTAATTGCGCGAGCATCACGATATAACCGTCGCGTAGCTCATGGTACGACTCGCCATCGCGTGAGAGCTTGTCGACGGCCTCGTCGAGTAAGCTCTCGATCAGCTCGATGCGTTCCACGGCGTAGCCGATCGGGTCGCTGCTCATGTCATACCAGTGAATGCGAGGATCCGACCCCAGGCCGGCCCCGCGCATGACATGATCGTCCGCACCGAAGAGTAACGAAGGCTGCGTCGAACGCGCGGCGATCGATGCCAGGCGCTGTTGCTCTGCGTCTGTATCGTCGATGCCCTGCGAGTAGCTGTATTCGACGATCCAATCATCGTACGGCCCGGGAACGACAGTGAAGAAATTCGTTTGTTCGCGACCGGGCGGCGCGACATGGATATCGGTGTAGTCCATTACTGTCGCATAGAGGCCGGCACGATCGACCGAACTGCGATCGTAGAGCTCATCGTGGCTGAGCATTTGCGAGCCGGCGAAATTATGCGCGAAGCCGAGCGTGTGACCGACTTCGTGCAGCACCAGATCGATGAGAAATTCGCGCAGCACCTGTTTCTCGACGGCGGAGCCGAGATTCAATGCGTTCACGGCGAAACGCCCGAACGCGTGGCTGACCTGCAGGTCGTGAGCGAAGGAGCAAACCTCGTGCGCCAGACCCGCTGGGACCGCAGCGGCTTGGCCGCCGAGGCTACTGAGAATGCGCTGATACTGGACGCGCCGCAGCGTGGTCGCATACTCGAGCATGATGTCCGCACCGATGATCTGGCCCGTGCGCGGGTTCGTGAACGAAGGCCCGTAGCCAGAGAACAGCGGATCGGGTGACGAGGTCCAGCGCAGCACGTTGTAACGAACGTCCTCCGCTTCCCAATCAGCGTCGTCCGGTTGCACGCGAACTTCGATCGCATTTCTAAAGCCGATTTTCTCGAATGCGCTATTCCATGCGAGCACGCCTTCACGTACGGCGTCGCGGAACTCCATCGGCGTCGTGTTCTCGATCCACCAGACGATCGGCTCGACGGGCGCAGAGATTTCAGCGTCTGGATCCTGCTTGACGAGATGCCAGCGCTCGACGAGATCTCGATACGGCGTCGGATGATCCTGGGTCAGGTCCGTTATCTGCTGGGAAAAGTAGCCCATGCGGTGATCTGTGAAGCGAGGCTCGTAATCATTTTCCGGTACTGCAATCAGCGAGTGCTGAACGGAGATGCTGACGTAGCGGCTGTCCGTGATTTCTTCGTTACCTTGTACGACCGGTGCCGGGTTGTCGTAGACATATTCGACCTGGATATCGGTATTGAGCGGGTAGCTGCGAATAGCCGTAATCTTGGTTTTATCGTCGCTGAGGTTGCCGAGTCGAAAGGCGTCTTTCGGCCCTTGATCCGGATCAGGCGTTGCTTTGATTTGCAGCAGATTTTCGTTCACGAAGAGCTCATCAACGCCGATCAGGAGATCGCCGGTTTCCTCGTCCTCGGCGGCGATCTCCACGGAAGCCAGCAGGGCCGGACTGATATTTGCAGTAGAAGCGCGGCTCAGCGGATGCGCTGGATCGAAATAGAAGGCGGTATTTTCGTAGTGAAACTCGATCCGGTCATAGTGCCTGCGCAGAGAGATAATACGGTTCTCGCGAAAATTTCCCCTGAAATGCCCGCCCTGGCGAACGCCATTGATACTGACGGCGAAGTAAATAAATTCGCGATTGAGCTGATCAGGCTTGATGAGCAAATGCGTCTCACCTGACTCACGGTTGCGGAAAAGCGTAAAGAGACCCTCGATACGATCGCTCTCGCCTGCGATGTCCGCGATCGTCCGCGGGCTGTCTTCTTCCTCAGCCTCACCGTTCTCCTGAGCGCTGCCCGGCGTGCCGATAACGAGGCTCATCAGTATTAGGAACATCCAGACAGGGGTGTCGAATTTCATGACGTTTACCTCCGCGAGGGCCTCGAAGCATAGAAAATCTAAGTGCGCTGGGCTAGCTCTGCCTTCGCTCGAAGGCTGCACGGGTATTGCTCAGGCGTTGTAAACGCGCACACGTAGTGGCGATGGCGATGCCACCGGTGCCATGGTAGAATCGTTCGATCACGCAACTGTTGTATTATTACAACACGCGTACTGAACTTGGGGAGTGACGTTCGCATTGACAGCTGGACGTTGTCTTTTCTGAGGGGCGGCTCAACAGCGCCCCTTTTTCTTTGCCCGAAACGAATTCTGCTCCATGGTCTGCGCTTCCGCTTTTTCGACGGCGCTGGCGCGCCGACGAAGCCAAACCCGCCTCCTGTAAGATGGCTGCTGCAACCGTCCATCGTGCGAGCGTGAGCGTATCGGGCCATGACAGCAGCGAAGATCTGCATCTATCTACCGGTTGATGAGTCCGGCAAATCGCATCGACGCCTCGAGTCGGCTGGATGCACCGTGGTGCTCGGCGATGCGCGTTGGGGCACGGGTGTCGACCGGGATTCCGTCGCACGCCTTGCACGCGGTGCGCACGTCCTGATGGGCTCGACGATTCGCGGCGCGCCGCTCGATGCCTCGTTTCTCGACGAGTTGCCGGAGCTCAGAATCATTTCGAAATACACGATTGGTGTCGAGGACGTTGATCTGGATGCGGCGACGGAGCGTGGTGTGATCGTGACGCATTGTCCGACCGAGGCGAATTGGGGCGGCGTTGCAGAAGGCACACTCGCGTTTATGCTGACGCTGCTCAAGCGCTTGCGCGAGCGCGATCGCCACGTCAAGCAGGGCGGTTGGCGCGACCCGAGCCTCGTCGGCCGATATGTCGGGTCGCGACAGGATGGCTTCCCCGGCTTGACGATCGGTATCGTTGGCTTAGGCCGTATTGGCACGCGCGTCGCTGACCTGCTCGCGCCGTGGCGCGTGCGCGTGCTCGGTATCGATCCGTACGTCGAGCTGGCGAAGTTCGTGCACCACAACGTGGAGCGCGTCGATCTCGATACGCTGCTGCGATCAGCCGACGTCGTCTCGCTCCATTGTGCACTCACGAGTGAGACCCGCGGCCTGATTGGTGCCACAGAACTCGGGCGCATGAAGCACGGCGCAGTGCTCATCAACTCGGCCCGCGGCGCGCTCGTGGATATCGACGCACTCGCGGATGCGCTCGACGCGGGCTCGCTCGCCGGCGCGGCATTGGACGTGTTGCCCGAGGAGCCGCCACCGTCCGACTCACGCCTGAAGCGCATGGACGACCGTGTATTGCTGAGTCCGCACATGATCGCGGCCAACGATCGGGGCACGCTATACGCGGCGATTCCTTGGGCGACGGATGCGGCGCTTGCAGCGCTCGCCGGCTGTGTTCCGGAGCACGTGGCCAATGTTGCTGCCATTCCGTGCTGGCGGGAGCGTTTCGAAGGCAGGCCATTGATCGCGGAAAAGAAAAAGTAGCTCCGCGTATGGTTGCTCGAAAAATCACGAGTCGGGTCGGCGGCTCGCAGCCGATTAACGGGAATGCTCGGGCGATCTGGTCATGGGCGTTATACGATTTCGCGAACTCGCCGTTCTCGACGCTGGTCGTGACGTTCGTCTTCGGCACGTATTTCACGCAGGCGATTGCCTCGGACCCGATTGTTGGAACGGCACTCTGGTCGCGAGCCATGACGATCACTGCCCTCATCGTTGCCATTTGCTCGCCCGTGCTCGGTGCGCTTGCCGATCGCGGGGGCTACCGCAAGGCGTTCGTGCTGATATTCACGCTGATCTGTGTCGTTGCGACGACGGCTTTGTACGGTGTGTTGCCGGGGCAAGTCATGGCTGCGCTCGTGCTTGTCGTTATAGCCAACATCGCATATGAATTTGCAGCTGTGTTCTACAATGCGTTCCTGCCCGACATCGCTCCGCGCGAGCGAATAGGCAGAGTATCCGGCTTGGGTTGGGGGTTGGGCTACATCGGCGGTCTCGCGGCGCTGGGCGTCGCGCTCGTCACGCTCGTTCAGCCCGAAACGCCATGGTTTGGATTTTCTCGCGAAGCCGGGGAGAACATCCGCGCAACGAACTTACTCGTTGCAGCCTGGCTGCTGGTGTTCAGCATCCCGCTCATGATTTGGGTGACCGAGGACCGCTCTGAGATCTCAAAGGCCGGGCAGGTTCTCGTCGATACGGCCAAGCAGCTTACGGGAACGTTCAGCGAAATTCGCCGATATCGGCAGATCGTGCGCTTTCTTATCGCGCGGCTCATTTTTAACGACGGTCTCGTAACGATTTTCGCATTCGGTGGAATTTACGCAGCGGAAACGTTCGGGTTTTCGCTCGAGGAGGTGTTGATCTTCGGCATCGTGTTAAACGTCGCGGCGGGCAGCGGCGCACTGCTCATGGGGCATCTCGACGATTGGATCGGTGGTAAGCGTACCGTCGTGTTATCACTCATCGGGCTTATTGTGGCGACGCTGTTGGCGGTATTTGCGACGACGAGACTGTGGTTCTGGGTGGCTGGCATCATAATCGGCGTTTTCGTCGGGCCGAATCAGGCTGCAAGCCGCTCGCTCATGAGCCGCTTCGTGCCGCCGCGATTCGAGAACGAGTTCTTCGGTTTCTTCGCCTTTTCCGGCAAACTCACGGCTTTCATGGGGCCGTTTCTGCTGGGTGTGCTAACTCAGTTGACGGGTTCGCAGCGGGTCGGCGTGGCTGCCGTGCTCGGATTCTTCGTCGTAGGGCTGGCGTTGATGCTGACGGTCGACGAGGAGGAGGCCATCATGGTAGCGGGCCGATCATGAAGGGAGCCCGCAGCTCGGTCCGCGTGCGGATTGGATTGGCAGAGGAGTATTACGGCCTATGCGCCTAGGTGTGCCGAAGGAGATCAAGGACAACGAGAATCGTGTTGCGATGACCCCGGCTGGTGTCGCGCGGCTCATCGAGGCAGGTCATCCGGTGCGTGTCGAACATGGCGCCGGAAACGGCTGTGGTTTCGCGGACGATGACTACGTGTCAGCCGGTGCGCAGCTCTGCGACCGGGCGGCGGCGTGGGACACCGAGCTCGTCGTGAAAGTCAAAGAACCGCTCGAGTCGGAGTATGGTTTTTTGCACGGGCAGATCGTATTCACGTATCTGCATCTTGCGGGCGTACCGGCAGCGTTGACCGAAGCGCTCCTCGCAAGCCGCACGACGGCCGTCGCCTACGAGACTACCGAGGATGCAGCCGGGCGCTTGCCGCTGCTCGCGCCGATGAGTGCCGTTGCCGGCAGCATGGCGCCGATCGTTGGCTCGTATCATCTCGCGCGCTTCAACGGCGGCCGCGGGATGCTCCTTGGCAAGGTGCTCGGTCAGCCTTACGGGCGTGTCATGATCGTCGGTGACGGTGTAGTCGGCAGGCATGCGGCGTCGGTCGCTACGGCCATGGGTGCCGAAGTCTATCTCTTCGGCCTCAATGCCGAGCTTGGCCCAGCGCTCAAAGCCGAAATCTCGCAGGATCTCAACTTCGTCATATCGACACGGGAGTCGCTGGCCGAGCACGCGCGCGACTCGGATCTGCTCATCGGCGCCGTGCTCGTCGAAGGCGCCCGCGCGCCGCACCTGATCTCCGCAGCGATGGTCGCGACGATGCCGAAGGGCTCGGTCATCGTCGATGTCAGTATCGATCAGGGCGGTTGCGTAGAGACGTCGCGGCCGACGTCGCATTCCGAGCCCACGTTCGTCGAGCATGGTGTCATTCATTACTGTGTTACGAACATGCCTGGCGCTTACCCGCGTACGTCCACGTTCGCATTGACCGATGCGACGCTGCCGTACGTATCCCGCATTGCCGACAGCGGCTTGTCTGTGTTCTCCGAGGACGCGGGCTTCGGCAACGGGGTCAATACGCTCGATGGATTTTTGACATGTCTGCCCGTTGCCGAGGCGTTGGGAATGCAGGACCGTTACCGGTCTCTGAGCGAGATACTCGCCTGAGGCGTTTGCGAGAATCTGCTAACTGGCCCAGGGGTCGAAATCGAGCGCCTTCAGCGGCGCCGCTGTCTCGGGATCGATGACAAGCGTCAGCGCGCGATCACCGCCGACGACTGGGAGGTAGAAAATTTCCGCCGGGTCCATTCCGAGATCTCGACTGACGCGTGAGATTTCCTCGGCGGTATCGGGTCGTTGTTCGAGTAGGGTGCTGAGCGGTTCAGCCCGTGCAAGGACGGCATTTTTGGATTCAGCGTATGCACGCCAGCGGTCCGGGCGGCGCTCGATATCGGGCTTGCCCTCGAATAATGTTTCTTCGAGCAGGCGCTGGAACTCGACCGGGTCGGACGGAACGCTCGCGAAGGCGAGCAACGGGCCGACGAGCGGTTTGTTCTCGAAAGCGGTTCCCGCGACAGCAGCGGCATCCACATCGCGCTTGGCGAGCACCTCGATTCGATCCACCGCGAAGACCACGTAATAGGGCCGTTCCTGAAATATCATGGAGGTGCCGTAGAGTAGGGCGGACAGCTGGATCATGGCGATCATCGTCACATCGATTGCGAGACCGCGTTTGCCTGGCCGGAACAGGATTAACGTCATTAGCGGACCAACAACTAGATCCACGCCGATCAGGACGCGCAGCACATTCCAGGCACCCTTGATGTCGAAATACGGAGCTGGATACCAGATGAAGAAGATCACGCCGCAGACAGCGCCGACGATCGTCGCGCTCAGTCCCAGATGATTCAGAAAAGCACGCCGTGTGCTCACGCCGCGCCACCCGCGCTGGCCGTCGCTCGATACTGGATTCCCGTTACTCATCGCCCGTGTATGTAACTCAGGTGCTCGCGCGTTTCAATCGAGCGCGTCTATACTTCGAGAACCCACCTCGCCGAGGATATTCGAGATATGCAGGTCATCGCCGAGATCCAGGCCGGACAAGACGAGCTGACTGCTTGGCGGCGCCATCTTCATAGCCATCCCGAGCTAGCGTACGAGGAAGTCCAGACCGCCGAGTTCGTGGCGCAGAAGCTCGATGCCTGGGGGTTGCGCGTGCATCGCGGGCTTGCGACAACCGGTGTCATCGGCACGCTCGAGCGTGGCGCGGGGCGGCGGGTCGGATTGCGCGCGGACATGGATGCGCTACCGATTCATGAAGCCAATACCTTCGAGCACCGATCACGTCATGACGGCAAGATGCACGCGTGCGGGCACGACGGGCACACCGCCATGTTGCTTGGCGCGGCGCGTTATCTCGCTGAGCACGGGCGCTTCGAGGGAACGATTCAGTTTATTTTCCAGCCGGCGGAAGAAGCCGCGGGCGGCGCCAAGGTCATGATCGACGAAGGTCTTTTCGAGACCTTCCCGGTCGACGCCGTTTTCGGTATGCACAATTGGCCGGGACTGGACGCTGGGCGCTTCGCAATGCGCACGGGGCCGATGATGGCCTCTATGGATTGCTTCGACATGGAAATTCAGGGGCATGGCGCACACGGTGCGTTGCCGCACAACGGTGTCGATCCCGTTGCAGCAGCGGCGCAGGTCATATCGGCGCTGCAGACCGTCGTAAGCCGTAACGTCAATCCGTTGGAGGCGGCGGTCATCAGTGTGACCAAAATCCACGGCGGCGATGCCCACAACGTTATTCCCGACATTGTTCAGCTGGGTGGAGCGATTCGGTGCTTCGATGATGAGTTGCGCGCGTTTCTATGTCGCCGCGTCGTGGAAGTTGCCAACGGCGTTTGCGAGGCGCTCGGCGCAACCATTGTCGTCAATTTCAATAGTGGGTATCCGGCTGTCAAGAACTGGCCGGAGCAGACCGAGCTCGCCGCCTCGGTCGCAACTGCGATCGTTGGCGAACAGAACGTCGATGCGGCGTCGCTGCCGGTCATGGTGTCTGAGGATTTCGCTTTTATGCTTAAGGAGAAACCCGGATGTTATATCTTCATCGGTAACGGCGCGGGTGAGGGCGCGTGTATGATCCACAACCCGGATTACGACTTCAATGACGCGATCTTGCCGCTCGGCTCCACCTACTGGGTTCGGCTCGCCGAGAGTTTTCTTGGTGTCTCATCGCGTTGAGTTCTGGTGGTGTTTTGTGCATTGTCGCGCCCTTCGTCGAATCTTGGTGCGTGATGTCGGGACTCGGTCCTGGTCGCAAGACGAGACATGCGAGGATTAGTTGAGTGCTGAAGGTTTTACATGGAGCAGAGTAAGGTGTCGGAGATCGAGCGTAAGTTCTTTTTCGTGTTTCCAGGACAAGGTTCGCAATACCGAGGAATGGGCTCCGACCTCGTCAGCGAATTCGAAAGTGCCCGAGAGATATTCGAGCGTTCTAGCGAAGTGGTGGGCTACGATATGGCCGCTCGTTGCTTCGAG
>JAOTTJ010000320.1 GCA_029864465.1 Gammaproteobacteria bacterium
GCCTGAGGGTATCGTGCTTATCGATGGAGCCGTGCAACCGTGCGAAGCCGGAAGCACCAACTGGATCAAGGAAGAGCTCGCGCGCCGCTACGACGTTCCAGTCCGCTACGTCGTGCTGAGTCACGACCACCAGAGCCATATTTGCGGCACGGCCGCGTTCACCGACACGGCGATTGCGATCGGCCACAAAAAGATTACGTCGCATCTGATTCGTGAAGGTCGCATCGCGGCCGTACCGACAATTACATTCGAGGACTCTCTGGATATTGATCTCGGAGGCGTGAAGATCACGCTGTATTATTTCGGCCCGACGCACAGCGATAACCTGATCTATATCCACATTCCCGAGGATGGCGTGCTCTTTGCTCCCGATATGTCCCGCCCGCCCGGGCAGCTCGCGCTACCGGATTTCCGAGATCTGGATGTCGACAACACGATCGAAGTGCTCGGCATACTCGGGCGAATGGAGAACGTCGATATCGTCGTGCCGGGTCATATGTCACCCGTGGCAACCCAGAACTATTTTTTCGAGTACCGAGACTATCTGCGGGCTCTGCGAGAGCGAGTCCTAAATCACCTGGTAGCCGAGCGCTCGCTCGATGAGATCATCGAGCTCGTGACCATGGACGACTTCGATCACTACGTGAACCTCGAGCAGTTTCTCGAAAGAAACATCATCACGATGTACGACTATCTCTACCGGCACCGTGAACCCAACGACGGCCCGAACATACCCATCAGGGCACCTCGTTAAATCTCCACGGAGCTGAGCTCATCGACTCAATAAGAAATTGAAATAGTCCGGCTGATTGAACGGTCTACTGGGTGACGCAGATAGGATCTATTGCCCGGAGACTGCTCATGAAACCAATCTTCGCAGCCATTGCAGCGCTATCAGTCGGCCAGCTATCCGGCCAAGAGTTGATGACGGCCGAGCAACTGCTCAATAACGCCCGAAATTCAGACATGGCGACGGCGGTACTATTGTATGTCGCTGGCTGGAGAGACGGCACGAGCGCCCAACTCCTTTACACAGCCGCAAGCCTTCGTGAGGCGGGCGGAGATATCGGCCAGCATGCAGACTACGAGGAAGCCCTCGGGCGTTGCCTCGGTGGGCTCCAGGCCACCGATCTCATAAGGCAACTCCAGTCACTCGCAAGCACCGGCGGGATCAGTCCACAGCAGTCTTTCGCGAGGACCGCATTACTCGATGCAGCCGTCGAGCTCTGCCGACTGGCAATCCCTGCAGCGCTCACCGAAAACTGAACCGTTACGCGGTATAGCTCAGTCGACTGCGAAGCAATAGAACATCCCGGCACCGCCCCAACTCGCGAGGTCGTCCTGGCTGCAACCGTCGGTCGCGTGCGCGGAATTCCACGACGTGTTGCCATGACCAACGCGATCGGAATGACCGACCTGGGCTGCACCCTCAGCGTTACTCGTCCAGTTGTTGCACGTGCGGTCGACGTCCGGCGGAAACGCAGTGCCGTCGGCTTGTGAGCCCGTAAGCATATCGTGCTGCAGCGGCAACGGGTCACCGATTCCATTGATGATCTCGCCCTTCTCCGTCAGCGTATAGATCTTGAACATGTTGCTGCCGCGCTGCGCCTCGAGCAGCGTGTCACCGTGAATCTCCGACTTGATCAGCGGCCGATCGATCCGATTGACGGACGAGTACCACGGCCCTTCGCCGATGCGATCACGCGCGTTAATCGCAGGCTGCCCCGGACGGGCCTGCGTGCTCAGGTAGGCGCGCCACGTGCGCCCCCCTTCGCCCACGGCCGCTGCAAGGTTCTGACAGTGCGCGTCGGCGCCCGCAAGGCCGCCGAGGTTGCCGCCGTCGCCGATCGGCTCGCTCGTGACGAAGAATGTTATCGGCGCATCCGGGCGGCCTTGAGCATCTACGGCTTGCGACACAGCACCGCCGAGAACGGCGGTAGCAACAGAAAGCCAAATCGTTCTAATCATGCGACATCTCAATTTATTGCGAAGCAATACAGCTGGCCTATGCCATGCGTGAGAACGAGCGCATGTTGGCTGCAACCGCGCGTACCATGTGATGAGTTCCATGAACCGTTGCTGCCACCCATGCGATCCGTAAAGCCGATCTGAGCGTTCGGCCTTCCCTCACCGCCGTATTGGCGCGGTGCACTGCCGTCCTCCGGATCAGCATTGCTCGTCCAGTTGTCGCACGTGTAGTCGGTGTCCGGCGGGTACGCCGTACCGTCAGGCTGACTGCCCGTGAGAATCTCGTGTCGGTTACTGTATGGCGTCGTCCTGACGTAGTCCCAATCGCGAGAGCGCGGGCTCGGAAAATCGCCGAGGCCGGGGACGATTAGACCTTTCTCCGTCAGAGCAGACAGCTTCGTCACGTTGTTGCCGAGTCTCGCTTGCTCGAGCGTATCGCCGTGCAGATGCGCGACGTCGCGGGCAATCAGCTCGCCGCGAACGTTGTGCCACGGCCCCGTGCCGATTCGATCGCGCGCGTTGACCGCGGGCCGACCGGGCCGGTCCTGCGTGCTCAAGTACGCGCGCCACGTGCGCTGACCCGCACCGACATTCGCGGCGAGACGCTGGCAGTGCGCATCGGCGCCGGCAAGGCCACCCAAATTGCCGCCGTCACCGATCGGCTCGCTCGTAACGAAAAACGTCATGAGCGAGGAATAATTGGGATCCTGCTGCGCAACAGCCGTCGAAAGCCCTGTGATAGACAGGACGAGAGCGGCTGCGATGAGTCTAGGTGTCGTCATTGGCTCCTCCCCAGTAAGTCGAAACCGTAGCACAGCATGGAGCGCTCGCGTAATGCTGCCATCAGTCAGACCAGATCTTTCCGAGACGGGAGGCACGCAGCGCCGTGTGCCGGTACTATAGGCGCGCGCCAGTTCGAGGCGGGAGACTCCACGATGACTGAAGCGATTTATACCGAGCGCGACGGGACGGTCGCTTCCATCATTCTGAACCGGCCTGAAAAGCTCAATGCGCTGGACCTGCCCGAGTGGCGGCGGATCGGCGAGGTGATGCACGAACTCGACGGCGACGATTCCCTGCGCTGCGTCGTCATACGCGGGGTCGATAGCCGTGCCTTCTCGGCGGGCGCTGATATCGCCGGCTTCGAGGCGAACCGGAACACACCCGATCAAGTCCGCGAGTATGGTGGCGTACTCGCGAGCAGCCTCGCGGCGATCTCGACCTGCCGCCATCCCGTGATCGCCGCAATCAATGGCGTGTGTGTTGGCGGCGGGTTGGAGATGTCGAGCGCATGCGATATCCGCATCTGTGGAGAGTCGAGCCGCTTCGGCGCACCGATCAACAAGCTCGGGCTCACAATGTCCTACGCGGAGCTCGAAACGCTCATCAGCATCGTCGGCGGCGGCGCGCTGCTCGAGATACTGCTTGCCGGCGAGGTCGTCGGTGCACAACGTGCCTATGAGATCGGTCTCGTGAGCCGAATTCTGCCCGATCAGAGCTGGCTCGAGGATAGTTACGCACTCGCCCACAGCATCGCGGAGCGCGCCCCGCTGGTTAATCGCTGGCATAAGAAATTCGTGCGCCGCCTATTCAAGCCAGAACCGCTGACAGCCGAGGAGCTCGACGAAGGCTACGCGGCTTACGACACCGAGGACTATCACATCGGCTGCGAAGCGTTTCTCGCCAAACGCAAACCCGAGTTCAAGGGGAAGTAGCGCATGAGTAGCCCCGGCCCGCTTGCAGGACTCAAGGTCGTCGAGCTCGCGCACATCATGGCCGGGCCTGTGTGCGGGCGCATGCTCGCCGACATGGGTGCCGATGTCATCAAAGTCGAGCGAGTACCGCA
>JAOTTJ010000321.1 GCA_029864465.1 Gammaproteobacteria bacterium
TCGTCTTCAATAATCCGTAGGGACGGCCGTCCCTGGCGGCGTTCGTTTGGATTGTGACGCGCTCACCGGGCGCCAACGAGTCGCGGTCCCAGCCCATGCGTCCGACCGTAATGGTCGAACCGGTTTGTATGTTCCACTCGACGGTCTCGCCGTTCTCATCGACGACATCGAGCGCGATATAGATATGTGGATTACGCCACCCGAACTCTGTGACGACGCCCTCGATCGTCGTGAGCGAATCCATGTCGAGGCCGGCGTCGCTGTGATGTCCCGCTGCCGGTGATGCGGCTGCGAGCGCTGCGGCCATGATCGTCAGGTATCTCAAGAGACTTTCTCCCGTGTCTCGGTTTGCCAGGACGGGGCCGGTAACAGCTGTCGCTGACCAAATCGACTGTAAACGTTAGTATATCGCCGGTCCCGTGAACGGGGGAGCACGGGACGCGCGCAGCCGCTCTGGCGGCAGATACAGGGAACTCGTCATGGAGGAGAAGGGCGTGGGCTGGAGCAGCAGGGTGCGGCATGGCGTCAGCGTGCTCTGCGCACTTGGCAGCGTATTCGGGTTGGCTCTGGCCGAGGTCCCTGCCGTGCCCGTGCCGGCGGAGAATCCGATTACCGAGCCGAAGCGCGTGCTCGGCAAGATCTTGTTCTGGGACGAGCAGCTCTCGAGCGACGATACGGTGGCTTGCGGGACTTGCCATCTGCCTGCCCACGGCGGTTCGGATCCACGGATTGGCAGGCATCCGGGCACGGATCCCGGAACGATCGACGACGTTCTGGGCTCGCCGGGCATCGTGAGCCTCGACGGAAACGGACAGCCGAGTACTCATGCGTTGTTCGGCGACGGGGCGCAGGTGACAGATCGATTGAGCCCGTCGAACTTCGGGGCGCTCTGGGCGCCGTCACTGTTCTGGGACGGTCGCGCCAGCGGAACGCTGCGCGACCCCATTACGAACGAAGTCGTCATTGCCGAGGGTGGGGCGCTAGAAAGCCAGGCGCTCGAGCCGATACTCAATAATGCCGAGATGGCGAAATCGGGGCGTCAATGGCATGAGGTCACGGATAAGCTCGTACGCGTCGCGCCACTCGCGCTCGCCTCAGATCTTCCGGATGACATCGCTGCCGCGTTAGCCTCGAACGCTTCGTATCCGGAACTCTTCGCGGCGGCCTTCGGTGAGACTGGGATCACGCCGGTCATGATCGCGTTTGCGCTCGCGACCTATCAACGGACGCTTGTGGCGGATCAGACTGCGTGGGACCAATACGAAGCAGGCGACGAGAATGCGTTGAGTCCATCCGCGCTTCGCGGTTGGGAGGCCATGCAGCGTTTGCACTGCACGCGCTGTCACGTGCCCCCGCTGTTCACGAACAACGAGTTCCTGAATATCGGGTTGCGGCGCACCGAACTCGATCAGGGACGGCGCAACGTGACCGGTGATCCCGAGGATGCGGGCGAGATGAAGGTTCCGTCGCTAAGAAACGTCGCGCTGCGCCCGCGCTTCATGCACACCGGGGAGTTCGAATCGCTGTTGGCAGCGATTCATTTCTACGAGGCCGGCCGATCGGAGAATGTTGGAGGTGTCGATCGGGACAACATCCCCGGAGTCGGCGAGTACATCTTCAGCCTTAGCCCGATGAGCGAAGGGGGAATCAGGGCGTTTCTCAACGAGGGCCTGACCGATCCGCGCGTTCGCGACGAGTCGTTTCCATTCGACCGTCCCACCTTGAGGTCGGAACGGGCGGCCGATGCAGGCAGCTCGCCGAGCGGGCATGTCTCGGCGTCGCGCTAGCGAATCGTCTGCGCGACGTAAGCGGGTTCTCCGGCGCTCCCAGTCAGTCGACAATCGTCAGGTTTTGCCGCCGCTCAGCGGACCTCCGGCCACATCGTGCAGTTCCACGGCTTGATCGTCTCGCCGGGAACCCAACGCCACTGCGCGGTCATTTCGATGGGCGCAGTGAGGTATTGCGGATCGGTCACCGTCGCGTGCCAATCGAGTGTCTGTTCGTCCTCGCCTAGCGTAAAGCGCTCGACGATTTCGAGTGCTTCGCTCATCGGCACGCCGTCGTCGTTGAAGTACGGATAGTCGATGCGACTCGTCGATACGAGCAGTGTATTGCCTTCCCATCGCCCGACCGAATAACCCAGGGGCGTAAGGGGTTGTCCTTGGGCGCTGGCGCCTGCGCTCATATGGATTACTCGGGTGACATCGTTCTGCTCGCTTCGCATGACGATGTGTTCACCGTCTTGGATGAACTGAATCGGCAGTGTCGAATCCATTGCGATCGGCATACCGACCGGCTCGCAGCGAAACAGCGGGTGATCGCGTGCTTCGTCGAACCCTTCCAGTGCGGCGCGTGCGCCGTCCGTAAGCGGCAGATTCGGCCCACCGCCGCCTGCGCGGTCGACGAAGGTCCAGACGCGAAAGAGCCCGCGCGCACCGCCGCCGGCGGCGGTGCCGTCAGCCGATGCTGTCAATCTATCGGCGCCCTCCCAGAAGGCCGGTCCTCCGAGTGATGCCTCAGTACCATCCTCGAGCAGCACGCTGCGTCCGAGATAGGCGCCCGCGCGGCGTCTGGAGGCTTGGATCGCGACGCGCACCTGATCGCCGACCTCGAACGTATCACCTGAAACGCCCTGGCGGTCCAACGTGTTCGCGGAACTCCATCCTTCGACTCGCAAGATTTCTTGCTCGCCCGCTTCGTTCGTAATGCGGACCATCAGTGCCGGGTGTGGATTCCGCCAGGCGACTTCCACGATCTCTGCAGGAATGTCGAGAATCTCCTCGGCGAACTCGGCTCGCGAGTGATGGCCGGAGACCACAAGTGGAACGACGAACATACCGATACCGGTCGCGAGACCGAGTCTGAACGTGCTGGCATGTAGCATTGGATACGCCCCCGAATATTGTTTCTAGCTATTTGTTGCATCTTACCCGGAGATTCGGGAGAGCGCACAGGATCGAGGCCTCGTCGCGGCTGGCCTTCTCAGTGACCGTCTCCAGGTGCTCGAAGTCCGCATGACCTCGACGCGTTCTCGTTCCGAGCGTGAGGGGGCTCTCAGTCTCGAGTCTCTGCCTCGGCTTATGTGAAGAAAGCTTTGACGCTCGATCCGGGTTCTGGGACCGTCAGTTGGCGGCATTCGGGAAGGTCACGGACGATCGACGGTGCAGGTCAACTATCTTAATTTAGCGCAGTTTACGCGTGTTACGGTGCCGGTCGCCCCGGTGCAGCGGGCGCAGCCGGCGGCTGCGCCCGCACGGGATGATCTGATCGCCTTGGGACTGGCTCGCGTCGATCTGCTCGCCCTGCAGTCGGCGCTCAATGAGCTCGGTGATCTGCTCGGCCTCAAGCGAACCAGCATCGGTAGCGCCGTGCAGCTTTCTTCCTCGTCACCGCTCGGTCTCGACAACACGACGACGCCGACCGTGCTCGAGTCCGTCGAGGAGATCAACACCGCGCCGACATCGTTTGATCCATTCGGTCCGGCATGGTCCGGAGGCTCGACGGCGCTGGCAACGATCGGTGGTGTCTATGACGGGTTGAGCGGTACGGGCGCCCTGTCGTTCGATGTGCGCACGGGGGGCGTACACGGCCAGGATCGCTTACGTATCAGGGTCCGGGACGTTAGCGGCTCCGTACTACAAAACGTTTTCGTTGAGGTTAACGACCCGATCGATCAGCAGTATGCGTTGGGTAACGGCCTTTTTTTCTCACTGGGTCCTGGCAACGTCGTCCGTAACGATACCTTCACGGTCAATGTCTACGATTCCGTGGGCAGCGTAGTGGACACGGCCAATCCGTTCGACGGA
>JAOTTJ010000045.1 GCA_029864465.1 Gammaproteobacteria bacterium
TCTGGCCGATACCCGCGCGTCCGAGTAACAGCGCTGGGCGGCACCCGCTCTTATGCACAGTCTCCGTGCTCGGTCCAGAAAACGAGTACGTTGCAGCTAATTCCTCTGTGGTATTATGGAAAATCCATTGTAAGTCATTGAAATATCACGACCTATTTGGATTGATGCTTTTTTGGCCATTCTTGGAGTTTTCTTTTCGGTTTCAGGCCTTAGTACCCCCTCGACTGCACTTCTACACAGAGTTATCCACAGCATCTGTGGATAACGCCCCGGCCCAGCGGGCTGCGCCGCCGCCTGAGCGGCATCGCTTGAGTTTGGCTGGCCTGCGCAGTATGCTCACGCGCCCGTTTCGAGCGGCTTCGGCGTCATGAAAGCAGAAATTCATCCCCAATACGGCGAGATCAAGGTCACCTGCAGCTGTGGTAACGAGTTCACCACGGCCTCGACCCTGGGTGAGGATCTTCAAGTCGAGGTGTGCTCCGCCTGCCATCCGTTTTATACGGGCAAACAAAAGATCGTGGACACCGGCGGGCGCGTGGACAAGTTCCGCAAGCGCTACGGGATGTCTGCGGCGAAGTGACTCCGTTGCGGGCGTGGGGTACGTCCGCTCGGCACCACGCCGCCGCCCCGCTGCTATAATCTGGAATTACTCGGCACGGGCCTGATGGGCCAGTGCAGCGCGCCGCCGGGCCTCCTGACCATCTCCGGCCAGGGACGGCGCCCGCGAAATTTAACTATCTACCTCAGGTGCGACGCATGACGGATAAGCATTACACCTTGATCGACCCTGAGTCCGGAGCAGAGCTCCAGCTCAAGCGCTACGATCCCACCCTCGGCCCGAGTGTCCTGGACATCGGCGCCCTATACGGAAAGCTCGGCGTGTTCACCCACGATCCGGGATTCGGGGCCACGAGCTGTTGCGAGAGCAACATCACGTTCATCGACGGCGAGAAGGGTGTGCTGGTCTACCGAGGCTACCCGATCGAGCAACTCGCTGAGCACTCGAGCTTCATCGAGGTCTGTTATCTGCTCCTGCACGGCGAGTTGCCGACCCCGGCACAGCTCGCCGCTTTCGATGAGTCGATCCGCACGCACACGATGATCAACGAAACGTTGTTGCGGTTCTTTAACGGCTTCCATCACGACGCCCATCCCATGGCGATGGTCACCGGCGTCGTCGCATCGATGTCGGCCTTCTATCACGACTCGACCAACATCTCGGACCCGGCCGATCGCGAGGTGTTCGCGCATCGCATGATCGCCAAGATCCCGACGATCGCAGCGGCGGCTTACAAGCATTCGTTGGGCCAGCCGTTCGTCTATCCGAAGAACGACCTGAGTTACTGCGCCAATCTGGTCAATATGTTGTTCGCCGTGCCATCGGAGTCCTACGAGATCAAGCCGATCGCGGTCGAGGCGCTGGACTTGCTCTTTATCCTGCATGCGGATCACGAGCAGAACTGCAGCACGTCGACCGTTAGACTCGCCGGAAGCTCCGGCACAAACCCGTACTCGGCGATCGCAGCAGGCATCTCAGCCTTGTGGGGCCCGGCTCACGGCGGTGCAAACGAGGCCGTCATCAACATGCTCGAGGAAATCGGGGACGCGAGCCAGATCGGCAAGTACATTGCCAAGGCAAAGGACAAAAACGATCCGTTCCGGCTCATGGGCTTCGGCCACCGCGTCTACAAGAACTACGACCCGCGCGCGACGATCATTCGCAAGATGTGCCATCGCGTACTCGAAACGGTCGGCCAAGAGAACGCCGTTCTGCTCGAGCTTGCGGTCGAACTCGAGCAGCTCGCCCTCAAGGACGAATACTTCATCGAAAAAAACCTCTACCCGAACGTCGACTTCTACTCCGGTATCATCTATCGCGCGCTCGGTATACCAACGTCGATGTTCACGGTGATGTTCGCGATTGCGCGCACGGTCGGCTGGGTTGCGCACTGGCAGGAGATGGTCGCAGATCCCAAGTCGCGTATCGGCCGCCCGCGCCAGCTCTACAACGGGCCGGGCCTGAGGGATTACGCGCCGATCAACAAGCGCGACTAAGCTCGGGCTTTCGCGCGCTAGGCCTCGATTAAGGCCAGCAGCGCTGCGCGGTCCGCGCGGCGCATCGGTCGACCATCGATCGGACTCATCGGCGCCTGGCGGATTCCTTTTTCTGGAAACGTGAGCGCATCTACGCGCGCACCATTGGCCGAGAAACGAAAGCCGGGCACGACGACGACATCCTGACCGTTGAACCGATATCTGCGCTGGCAGTTGCGCACGAGAAAACGCTCGGCTTCGAGCACGAAGATGACTTCCTCGGGAGCATCGGTGAACAAATGCAGCTCGATGCTCGTCGAGACCGTGATCGCGCCGGACAGCACGGGGCCTGCAACACGAGGCTGGAATACGTCGAGAAGCTGCATTAGATCGGCCGCAATTCGACGCAGCGCAATAGCACGCTCGGTGTGCTCGTCGGGCTCGAAGATTCGCTGTCGCTCGATGACGCGAGACTCGATCTCCGAGTTGCTCGGAAGGGCGCCAGCCGCGCGCACACCGAATCGCTCTGCGGCTTTTCGCTTGGCGAGGCCGTAATCCTGAATGCCGTGATCGTGGATCAAGCGCGCGGCCTCCTCGGCGAGTTGCTCGCGCAAGATCGAGCTTGTGCCGCCATGCCTAGCCATCGCAATCTACGCTCGGAGCTCCCGGCCCAAGGTTAGAAGAGTGGTCGCGAGCCCCCGTCCTCCGGGGGTCGGTCTGGGCCCAGATCCCGGGGCTGCCACGTCGATTGCTCGACATCGCGCTCCGGCACCTCGTCGATACGGAATTTTTCGAATACGCTATTGCGAGTATCGCTCGTGACGAGGCCTGTCTCGGGATTGATTCGAACATCGACGATGCCGGGCGGCCGCTGCATGGAATGCTCGGGTACGCCATCGAGCGCCTCGTCCATGTAATAGATCCACATCGGCAGCGCCGTGCGACCTCCTTCCTCATAGCGACCTAGTGGACGCTCCTGGTCGAAGCCCACCCAGGCCGTCGCGACGAGATCACCGTTGAAGCCGGAGAACCAGGCATCGCGACGGTCGTTCGTCGTGCCGGTTTTCCCCGCCAGATCCTCGCGGCCGAGCGTGTTGTAGGCGCGCCGTCCGGTTCCGCGACGAACGACGTCGCGCATCATGTCTCCGACCAGATACGCATTTTGGGCCGAGATTACGCGCTCTGGTTGGGCGGGCTTGGGGTACAGATCCGATCGCTCTTTGAGAATGTGTGTTGCCGCGACGGCCCGGTTTCCAGCTGGAATGTCCGCCTCCTGCTCGACCAGGTCCTCGCAGACGGCACAGACGATCTTCGGACGCGCCGCGTAAATCAGATTGCCGTCGACGTCCTCGATGCGCTCAACGAGATACGGATCGACGCGAAAGCCACCGTTGGCAAACGCCGCATAGCCTCTCGCAAGATCCACGGGCGCGACGCCACCGGCGCCGAGCGCCAATGCCAAATTCTGCGGCGTGGCTGTTTCGTCGAAACCGAACTGACGAATGTGTCTGACCGTGCGCCCAACGCCGGCTTCTCGAACGACACGTATCGAAACCAGATTCAGCGAGCGCACGAGCGCTTCGCGCAGCCGTGTCGGCCCACTGAACCTTCCAGAATAGTTCTCCGGCCGCCAGACGTCCTCGAGCTCCTGGCTTCGCTCTACGATCGGCGCATCATTGACGATCGTTGCGGTTGTAAACCCGTTCTCCAGCGCCGCGGAGTAAATAAAAGGCTTGAAGGACGAGCCGGGCTGGCGCTGCGACTGCAACGCGCGATTATAGTTGCTCAGCGAGAAATCAAAGCCGCCAGCCAGCGCGACAATCCCGCCGTCGGTCGGGTCGAGCGAGACGAGAGCGCCTTGTGCCTCCGGCAGCTGGGCCAGCCTGAGCGCTCCCTCTTCATCCTGGCGAAAGCGCACGACGTCGCCGACGCTGAGCACGTCCGCCACGCTCGTCGGCGCCGTACCAATTCGATTGTCATCTATATAGCGCGCTGCCCATGCGACTGCATCGAGCCCGAGCGTCACTTCGCCGAGGTCGGAGAAGTACACGCGCGCCTCGTGCTGCACGGCGATCGGTTCCTCCTCGACGAGGGTCTCATCGGAGATCCCCTCAGGAACGAGTGTCTCTACGGCGGGCTCACCAGGAACGACGTCGATGCCAACGACGAGGCCTGTACGAAATCCTGTCACATCCGTGTAGTCGCCGAGCAACGAATTCCATACAGTTTCGATCGGCTCGCCCCCATCGGACTCAGCAGCGTCGATCGACACCTGCGCGAGCGGTCCGCGGTAACCATGGCGTTCGTCGTATTCGAATACGGCACGACGCAGCGCGCTCGCCGCCGCGCGCTGCAACCGGCTGTCGACCGTCGTCGTGACCTTGAGGCCGGCCTCGTAGGCGGCCGGCCCGAAGCGCCGGATCACTTCGGCTCGCACCATCTCGGCGATGTAGGGCGCGACGAGCTCGAGCTCCGGGCCGAATCGCGAGCCGTGAATGGGTTCCGCCGCCGCCACCTGACGATCGGCCTCCGAAATGAACCCGAGTGTATGCATACGGCCGAGCACATAGGCTCGACGTCGCGCTGCAGCTTCCTGGCTCGCGATCGGATTCAATATCGACGGCCCGGGCGGGATACCTGCGATGATGGCGGTCTCAGATAGAGTCAGGTCATCGAGCTCCTTACCGAAATAGATCTGCGCCGCGGCGACGACGCCATAGGCGCGCTGCCCGAAGAAGTAGGTATTCAAATAGAGCTCGAGGATTTCCTGCTTGGAGAACTCGCTCTCGATTCGAGTCGCCATGATGAGCTCTTTGAACTTTCTGACAAACGTGCGCTCGCGTGTCAGGAAGTACATGCGTGCGAGCTGCTGGGTGATCGTGCTGCCACCCTGACCCCGCCCACCGGCCGTGGCAAGAAAATTGACGGCCGCTCTGAGCATGCCCTGGTAGTCGAATCCCGGGTGCTCGAAGAACCGGTCGTCCTCTGCCGCCAGGATCGCCTGGACGAGCTGTTCGGGAATTGCCTCGAACGCAACCGGTGTGCGCTGACGCTCACCGAACTGCGCGAGCAGCCGACCGTCACGTGAATACACCGACAGCGGAATCTGCAGGCGCACGTCTCGCAGCGTCTCGGCCTCAGGCAAACTCGGCGCGACGTAGTAGTAGCCGCCGGCGAACAGGGCCGCCAGTGCAACGAGCACGGCCCCGGACAAGGCGCCCCAAATCAGCAGAAATCGGCTATAGGCGTTCATATTTCAAGGTGTATTGTACTTCCTTGCCTTGATCAGTTCCTTTGTGCATAGTCGCAAAAATTGGCAAACCCATTGAAAGATGGGGACGCAAAGCCACCGGTCTAAGGGCTCGAGAACGTAAGCGTTCAGGCCTAGGATAGCGGGGTTGCTTGAGCAGATGAATGCGCGTCTGCTTCGACAGCCTACCAGTTCCTATCCATCCGACCGGGGCATTTGGTGCCGCTTGACGGGCGTTACTCGGCCATTCGCCGAGGTTTCCCCGGAGCGGAGTTTTCGTGATGAGTCTACGCTTGCTTGACGGTTTTGGGAGGCCCATCACAACTATGTATATCGCTGCTGATATATAGTTAAATTGGGTCGACTGGCCCAGGTTTAGGATTCTAACCCAACCTTCGGAGTTGGAAAGGAAAACTGGTGCTCGGGAAGCGCGCTACAAAGTCCCTGATTGGGCTTGACATAACGACCTCCTCGGTGAAGCTGATCGAACTCACTGAGAGCGGTCGCAATTATCGAGTCGAGTCTTACTCCGCGGAGCCAACACCGCCGAACGCGATCAACGAGAAGGCGATCGTCGATGCGGATGCCGTGGGTGAAGCCATCCGCCGGGCCCTCAAACGCTCCGGCAGCAAGACTAAGGAAGTCGCCATCGCCATCAGCGGCGACGCTGCTATTACCAAGGTAATCCAGATGCCGGGCAATCTGACCGCAAATGAACTCGAAGGTCAGGTCGAGCTCCAGGCCGACCAGTACATCCCGTTCCCGATGGAAGAGGTCAGCTTCGACTTTGAAGTCATCGGGCCAAGTGAGCGTGATCCAGACATGGTTGACGTTCTACTCGTCGCGACGCGTACAGAAAATGTCGAGCAGCGCCAAGTGGCCGTCGAGGCAGCGGGCATAAGCGCTCGCGTCGTCGACGTCGAAGCGTTTGCCGTCGAGAACGCCTGCCAGCTACTGAGTCATCAGATGGTAGACGGAGGTGTCGATAAGCTCATCGCCATCGTGGATTTCGGTGCGAGCACAACCACGTTCAGCGTCCTTCAGGATCTCAAAGTCGTCTACACACGGGATTTCGCTTTCGGCGGCGCACAACTGACCGAAGAGATCATGCGGACGTACGGACTGTCCCTCGAGGATGCCGGACGCGCGAAGAAGGAGGGCGGCTTGCCGAGCAATTATCAGCCCGAGGTCCTCGATGCGTTCATCGACGACATGTCGCAGCAGGTCAACCGGTCGCTGCAGTTCTTTCTCGCCTCGGGCAGTGGCCGCGAGCAGCCGGACCAGATTCTCGTTTGCGGCGGCTGCGCGAACATCGCAGGCGTCGCCGAGGTCATCGGCAGCCGCGTCGGCATTCCGACCGAGGTCGGCGACCCGCTCGGACAAATGAAGATCTCGGGCAAGGCCAAGGCCCAGGGCGTTGCCGCCGACGCCACGGCCCTGCTGACTGCGTGTGGCTTAGCGTTGAGGAGCTTCGACTGATATGCCAAGAATTAACCTCCTGCCGTGGCGCGAGGAACTGCGCCAGAAACGCAAGAAGGATTTTCTGACCGCACTCATCGGTGCCGTAATGATCGGCGGTCTTCTTGCCTATGCGACCAAGCTCGGCGTGCAGGCGCAAACCCGCGCGCAGCAAGGCCGTAACAGCATCCTGCAGGAGGAAATTGCCCTGCTCGACCGGCAGATCGAGGAGATACTCGGCCTCGAGAATCAGAAAGAGCGCCTGCTCGCCCGCATGGAGATCATCGATCAGCTGCAAAGAGCGCGACCCGAAGTCGTGCACTTGTTCGACGAACTCGTCGAGTCGCTGCCCGAGGGCGTCCACCTGACCGAAATTCAACAGACGGGTAATCGCATCGAGCTGCACGGGTCTGCCCAGTCCAGCACTCGCGTCTCGGCACTCATGCGCAATGTCGACGGTTCCGAGTGGTTGCGCAATCCCGGACTTGATGTCGTGGAGACCATAGATCGCGGACCGATGCGCGACGCCCAGTTCACGATCTTCATGGAGCAGATCGCGATGGACCAAGAGGAAGAAGAGGTGGCGATGCAATGAACGTGATCGAAGAACTACGCACCCTCGACACGAGCGATCCCGGCCGTTGGCCTCTGCTGTTCAGAGCCGCTGCCGTCGGAGTCGTTTTCGTCGCCGTCGTCGCATTTTGTATATATATGTTCGTCATAAAGACGGAGATTCCACTGCTGGAGCGCGCGCAGCGCGAGGAGCAGGAGCTGCGTGCCACGTTCGAGGACAAGCAGCGCCGCGCGGCAAACTTCGACGCGTACCGCGCCCAGCTCGACGAGATCGAGCGGGACTTCGGTGCGATGTTGCGGCAGCTACCGGGCCGCACGGAAGTGCCGAATTTGCTCGTGGACATATCCCAGACAGGGCTCTCCGCTGGCCTGGAAGAGCAGCTCTTTCAACCGATGGGTGAGATCCAGCGGGAGTTCTATGCGGAGCTACCCATCAGGATCCGTCTGTCCGGCAGCTATCACGAACTCGGCAGTTTCGTCAGTGGCATCGCAGCATTGCCGCGAATCGTCACGTTGCACGACATCGCGATCAGCCCCGTCGATGATGAAGTCTTCGACGAGTTGACGCTGGACGTCACAGCCAAGACCTATCGTTATCTCGACGAGGATTCAACAGAAGGATGATCGCGGGACAACTCAAACTCGGAAGCCGCGCTCTGTTCGTGCTTCTTGCAGCAGCGGCCTTGAGCGCCTGCAGCGGAAATACGGACGATCTGCGCGCGTATATAGATGAAGTCAAGGCACGCCCGGGCGGGCGCATTCCGCCGCTCCCGGATATCGTGCCGGCACCTTCCTTCTCTTACGAAGCAAACGGCCGGCGCTCGCCGTTCGTGCCTGATACGCCGACGATCGCTGTCAGCAGCAATCCCGACGCAGTACAGGGCCCGGACCCAAATCGCCCGCGCGAGTTTCTCGAGCAATACCCGCTAGATACCTTGCGTATGGTCGGCACGCTCGAAATGGGCGTCGGCGACTTCGGCCTCCTGCAAACGTCCGATGGGCTGGTCCACCGGGTCACGATCGGCAATCACATTGGCCAGAACTACGGGCGAATCACGGATATTTCGGACGCACAGATTCAGTTGGTGGAAATCATTCCGGACGGCCTCGGCGGGTATCTCGAACGCCCCGCAGCCGTTGGCCTGAGCGACTAATGCCACCTGCGCAATTGGGAGTGACTTTTATGACGACGACAGCGCTCAGCAAGCCTGAGATTGCAGCAACCAAGATCGGCCGGCGCCTGGCAGGCTTTGCCGGGATCGCCGCGATGCTTCTGGCTGCGCTATCCGCCATGGCCCAGGGCACCGCTCGGCAGCTCGAGGCGATCGACGTTCAGTCGCTGCCAGGGCAGCTTCTAGAGATCCGGCTGCGGCTCAGTGACACGCCGCCCGAGCCGATGAGCTTTACGATCGACAACCCAGCCCGCATTGCGCTCGACCTCCCGGATACAACGATCGGCATGGATTCGCGTCGTCAGGACGTGAATCAGGGCCCACTCGCGACCGTACTGACGGCCGAGGCCAGCGGGCGTACTCGCGTCGTCTTGAACATGAACAACATGGTCCCCTACGACACGCGCGTCGTCGGCGACAGCATTTACATCACGCTCGGCCAGCAAGGATCTGAGCCCCCGGCCGCGTTCGCCGCACAACCAGCGAGTCAGGCCGCTCCCGCCAACGCCGGTTCCGCAACGGTTGCCTCCGGACGAGCGATCAACAATATCGACTTCCGCCGCGGCCGCGGCGGCGCCGGCCAGATCGTCGTCGATCTGTCCAATCCTCGAACGACTGTCGATGTACGCGAGGAAGGCGGACGCATCATTGTCGACTTCCAGGACACCACACTGCCGACGGCACTCATGCAGCGGCTCGACGTGACCGACTTTGCAACACCTGTTGCGACGGTCGACGCACTGCGCTCGGATAACAACGCACGCCTCGTCGTGACGACAGCGGAAAATTACGAGCAAGTCGCCTATCAGACCGACAACGTCTTCACACTGGAACTCACACCGCCCATCGAGGAGCCGGAGCCAGTCGGCGTCTTCAACGAGACCCGGGAGTACTCCGGAGAACGCCTGACGCTCAACTTCCAGGACATCGAAACCCGGGCCGTGCTGCAGCTGCTCGCGGATACGAGCGATCTGAATATCGTCGTCAGCGACACCGTGCAGGGAAATGTAACGCTGCGCCTGCAAAATGTACCTTGGGATCAAGCCCTCGACATCCTCATGACGACGAAGGGCCTGGACATGCGACGCAACGGCAGCGTCATCATCGTCGCGCCGGCCGAAGAAATCGCTGCGCGCGAACGTGCCCAGCTCGAAGCCATGCAAGAGATTCAGACCCTCGAGCCGCTGCGCTCGGAGTTTATCCAGGTCAACTACGCCAAGGCGACGGACCTTGCCTTACTGATCACCGAGAGCGGGCAGAACCCGCTGATTTCAGAGCGCGGCAGTGTTGCGATCGACGAGCGCACGAACACGCTCCTCGTCCAGGACACATCCGAGCGGCTCGCGAATATCCGCCGTCTTGTGACGACGTTGGACATCCCCGTTCGCCAAGTGCTCATCGAGTCGCGCATCGTGATCGTCAATGACGACTACAACCGCGAGCTCGGCGTTCGCTTCGGCAGCACGATCGTCAAGGAGAACTCGAGCGACGGTCTCGTCTCCCTAACGGGCTCGAGCACTGGTTCGGACACCATCGTGACGTCAGGCCTCAACAATCTGAACACGACGGGCCAGCCGTTCCCGGTTAATGTGCCACCGATCAATCAGCGCTACAACGTCAACGTGCCCAGCGCGACGCCGGTCGGTGCTATCGCACTGGCGATTCTCGATTCCGATTACCTCGTCGATCTCGAGCTCTCCGCGCTCGAGGCTGAGGGACAGGGCGACATCATCTCGGCACCGCGCATCGTCACGGCGAACCAGCGCGAGGCCACAATCGAGCAGGGCGTCGAGATTCCGTATCAGGAATCTTCGTCGAGCGGTGCGACGACGACGCAGTTCCGCCCGGCGGTTCTGAGCCTGACGGTTACGCCACAGGTCACGCCCGATGATCGCATCATCATGGATCTGCTCGTCACGAAGGACTCAGTCGGCGAACTCGTTGCGAGTGCCACGGGCGGTTTCGTGCCCAGCATCGACACGCGATCAGTGACGACGCAGGTGCTTGTCAACGACGGTGAAACGGTCGTGCTCGGCGGAATCTACGAGACCGAGTCACGGGAGACGATCAACAAGGTGCCATTCCTCGGCGACGTGCCGGGACTCGGCATGCTGTTCCGCTCCAGAGCGACGACTAACAACAAGGCAGAGTTGTTGATATTCGTGACGCCGAAGATCTTGAGAGAAGGCGCGAGCTTGTACTAAGCCGGCGCGGAAAAAGGAATTTCACCCGCAAGGGACCGGATATTAGAGGACTAGGGACATGCGCAAACTCAAACTTCTCGTGACGATGGCGGCAGTCGCCTTTCTCACTGCCTGCGGCAGTGGCAGCGACGATTCGCTCGTCAATGCTGGCGGTGCCGGCGGCGTCGTCGCAAACGTCGCAAGCGTCACGGCGCTTACGTCGCGGCCGACGATCCAATCCGACGGCTCGGAGAACGCGACGATAACGGCCCTGGTTCGTGACAATAACAACAACGTCATGCCGAACGTTCCTGTCCTATTCGCCGCGAGCTCGGGCAGCCTGATTCTGGGCGCGCAAATCGTGACCGATGACAATGGCATCGTCACGGCTACGCTGGCGCCGGGCGGCGACCCGACGAACCGAACGATCACGGTCACGGCAACGGCCGGTGGCAGTGCACAAGCCTCGGTCACGGTAGACGTGATCAACACAACCTTATTGATCAACGGGCCGGACAGCCTGGCCGCCGGTGACACCGGCGCGTACACGATTGTTCTTGCAGACGCTGGCGGCAACGGCATCAGCGGCGAGCAGGTCACGATCGCATCTTCGGCAGGTAACGGGCTCTCGTCCACTCTGCTGACAACCGACGTCGACGGCCGAGCAACGTTCGATCTAACCGCAACTGCCAACGGGACCGATACGATCACTGTCGCGGCGCTTGGCCTGACATCTACGCAAGACGTCGATATCTCGACCGACGTGTTCGCGTTTCAACTACCGCTAGCCGCACCCGCCATCATACCGCCGGCGCCAGCAACAACGCCCGAAATACCATTGAATCAGAATCAGACGTTACAGGTTCTTTGGTCGGATACGGCTGGTCCCGTCGTCAACCAACAGGTCACGTTCCAGACCTCTCGCGGCACACTCGTGCCCGCCAACGGCGTTGTCCTGACCAACGCAAGTGGTATCGCGTCAGTGACGCTGATCTCGACCAACGCCGGCGGCGCGACGATTACTGCGACGAATCAGCTCAATACGAGCACGCAGCTCGGCGTCGAGTTCGTCGCGACGATATCGGATTCGCTAGAGCTTCAGGCAGACCCGTTTACGATTGCGACAAATGACCAATCCACGATCACGGCCATCGTGCGTGACCCGAACGGCAACCTCGTCAAGGGCGCCGTGGTCAGCTTCAACCTGACAGATATCACGAACGGCTCGGTCTCGCCTCAACAAGCCGTGACGAACTCGCAAGGCCGCGCACAGACGTTTTACAACTCGAGCTCGACGACGAGCCCGATCGATGGCGTGCAGATCGACGCAACCGTCATCGGCTCACCCGGAGCGACCGACACCGTCTTACTGACCGTCGCCCGCCGCGAGCTATTCATAGCCATTGGCACGGGCAACGAGATCGAGGAGCCCAATACGGCCCAGTATCGACAGGAATGGATCGTTCAGGTGACGGACGCGGACGGCAACGGCGTCGACCTCGTCGAGCTTACCGTCGGCATCCTGTCCGAGCGCTACTGGGAAGGCACCCGCGCCTACTACACGCCGCCAGGCGCATGGTTGACGCAGATCGGCGTAGAGGCCCTGCCGGCCCTCGGTTGCACCGATGAGGATCGCAACCGCAACGGCATACTCGACCCTCTGCCGCCCCCGGACGAGGATTTCAATGGCAGCGGTGAGATCGAGGCCGGCAATATCGCCTCCGTCGTCGCGCAGAATCCAGGCCCCAATGGCGAAGTCATTACTGACACCAATGGTTTCGCGCTCATCGACGTCTTCTGGCCACAGGACCACGCGCTCTGGGTCGAGGTCACACTCGAAGCGCGTGCCGCGGTGCAGGGCACGGAAACCCGTGCGTCCGCGACTTTCCGGCTGCCGATTCTGGCCAGCGACGTGCAGCAGCAGAATCAATCGCCCCCGGGCATCAACAGCCCCTTCGGCACCGACGGCAACTGCGCGACGCCGAACTAGACATCCACCTAATAGGCAACGAAACGAGGCCGGCTTCACGCCGGCCTCGTGCTATCCGGAACACGTACTTTGGATTCCGGGCTGCAGCGACTAGACTCCAGCGCCAGTGGAACAGCGCAGCAATATCGTCCTCGTGGGCCCCATGGGCTCCGGCAAATCTGCGGTCGGCAAGCAGCTCGCTCGAGATCTCGGGCTCGATTTCGTCGATAGCGATGCCGAAATAGAGAAGCGCACGGGGGTCGACATCGCCTATATCTTCGAGAAAGAGGGCGAGGCGGGATTCCGCACGCGTGAGCGCGAAATGATCGCCGAGCTGACGAAGCGCGAGGCCATCGTGCTCGCAACGGGCGGCGGGGCCGTGCTCGAGCCGGACAATCGCCGTTTGCTGACCGAGTGCGGAACTGTGGTCTATCTAGAGACGACCATCGAGCAACAGCTCGAGCGCACGCGTCACACACGCCATCGACCCTTGCTTGTCGATCGCGATCCGGAGACCGTGCTGACCGAGCTCATGGAGGTTCGTGCACCGCTGTACGAGGAGGTTGCCGATATAACGGTGAAAACCGGCGGTCGCCGCGTCGGCGCGGTCGTGGGCGAAATTCGCAAAGCTCTCGGTCACGACGACGAGGCACCGTTGAAATAATGAGACTGCCCTGCGACCCTTCGCAGTGATCTTGGCATCCAAGGTTGAAACTATGGACACGCTCGAAGTTGCGCTAGGCGCGCGTAGCTATCCGATCTACATAGGGCCCGGCTTATTGTCCGATGCCGGCCTGCTCGCTCGAGCTGTGACGGCGCAACAGGCGCTCATCGTCACGAACTCGACGGTCGCGCCGCTCTATCTGGAAAGATTGCAGGCCGGGCTCCGCTGCCCTGAACAGCACGTCCACGTACTTCCCGATGGCGAGCAATACAAGACGCTCGAAACCTTTGCCGAGATTATCGACACACTCATCGAGGCGAGATTTCACAGAGACGCTTGTCTAGTCGCTCTCGGCGGAGGCGTCGTCGGTGACATCGGCGGCTTCGCCGCCGCCTGTTACCAACGCGGTATCCGTTACGTGCAGATTCCCACGACGTTACTCGCCCAAGTCGACTCCGGCGTCGGCGGCAAGACTGCCGTGAACCATCCGCAAGCCAAGAACATGATCGGGGCGTTCTATCAACCGGACTGCGTGATCGCGGACACCGACACACTGTCGACCCTACCGCGACGCGAGTTCGCGGCGGGGATGGCCGAGGTCATCAAATACGGCTTGATTCTCGATGCCGAGTTTTTCGCCTGGCTCGAGGCGCACCTCGAGGACGTACTATCGCTCGACACGGACGCCTTACGAGTCATCATAGGCAAGAGCTGCGAGCTCAAGGCAGCCATCGTTGCCGAGGATGAGCACGAACGCGGGCGCCGGGCGTTGCTGAATCTCGGCCATACGTTCGGACACGCACTCGAGTCGATCGGCAATTACGAGCGCTGGCTGCATGGCGAGGCCGTTTCGATTGGCATGGTTTTGGCCGCGAGGACGTCGGCCGCGCTGGGCTCGCTCGATAGCGCCGACGTCGAGCGCATCAGCACGTTGCTCACGCGTGCGGGGCTGCCGACTGAGGCTACCGACGTCGATGCCGAACGCGTGCTCGAGATCATGCAACTCGATAAGAAAACCACCGCCAAGGGCTTAAGCCTCGTACTGCTCGAGGGTATCGGCAGGGGTGTGATCGTTGCAGCACCGGGCGCTGAGGTCTTGCGGGCCGCACTCGAGATCGGGCGCGACGGTTGAGGCGGCGGGCGAAGTGACATCTCAGCTCGCGCCTTACGCCGTCACGCCTAAGAACTCGCGCGGACGCACTCACTCGGAGCCGCCACCGGCGCACCGCAGCGAGTTCCAGCGCGATCGAGACCGCGTGATTCATTCCGGTGCGTTCCGGCGCCTCGAGTACAAGACACAAGTCTTCGTCAATCACGAGGGCGATCTCTACAGAACACGTCTCACGCATTCGCTCGAGGTCGCCCAAATCGCCCGTACGGTCGCCCGTGCCATGCAGCTCAATGAAGATCTGACCGAAGCGATCAGCCTCGCCCACGATCTCGGACATACCCCATTCGGTCATGCCGGCCAGGATGCGCTCAACGATTGCATGCGTGATCATGGCGGTTTCGAGCACAACCTCCAGTCTCTGCGCGTCGTCGACGAGCTCGAGCACCGCTACGCGGCCTTTCCAGGACTCAACCTGACGTTCGAGACGCGCGAGGGCATTCTCAAGCACTGCTCACTCGCTAATGCCCGCAAGCTGGCCGATATCGGGCAACGATTCATCGACCGGCAGCAACCGAGCCTCGAAGCCCAGCTTGCGAATCTTGCCGACGAGATCGCCTACAACAACCACGACGTCGACGACGGGCTGCGCTCCGGCCTCATCGAGCTCGAGGAGCTCGCGCAGATTCCGCTGTTCGCCGAGCAACTCGCGATCGTCCGGGGAAAGTATGAGGACATCGACATGCGCATGCAGACACACGAGGTCGTGCGCGGCATGATCGGGGCACTCGTGAACGACCTCATCAGCACGAGCCAGACGCGCGTAGCGCAACTCGGACTACAGAGCATCGAGGAGATTCGTTCCCATCGGGTCCCGCTGATCGGATTCAGCGACCCTTTTGTCGAAGCGCAACGGGCTCTGAAACAATTCTTGCGCGAGCAGCTGTATCAACACCCCAAGGTCAAGCGCATGACCGAGCGCGCTCGCAAGATCGTCACGGCTCTATTCTCAGCGT